>VEMY01000003.1 GCA_009711825.1 Bacillota bacterium
CCCCTTCCCCTGTTTTGTTATGCCCAAAAACAGAGCACAACTGGGGAGATAAGCCTTAATCGTGGCAAAAAACAAGAGAAAAGAGCTATCGCCCTACGTTAATAATTAAACGTTTTGCGACAGCCCCTTTATTTTTTCCGGACTCCATATTGCTAATATTAAAGTTAATATTAAATTATTTAAGTGTAGGGCTTGCAATTTCTCTGGGAACATGTATAATATAATTCAAAACAAGCGTGCAACTTAAATTATTAAAGTATAGCATTGCATAAATCAATACAGGGAGGGATTGTTTTGACCCGCAAAGAAGAACTATTGGAAAAGGAAAAGGTTAAGTACTGGGAAATCTGTGGCAGCAAGTAGTTTTGATTACTAGCATACTCCTACACACCTCTTTTTCAGCCAAGCCAGCTTCGGTTTGGCTGTTTTTATATCCCCATAAAACCCACAGATATGCTATCATGGTGTTATCAGTTCAAAGGAGGTCACCATGCGTAAATTGATCGCCCTGGATTTGGATGGAACGCTGTTACAGAGCGACATGACCATATCCACGGCCACCAAAAAGCTTCTTAAAGAACTTCAAGCCGCCGGCCACCTAGTGACGATTGCCACTGGCAGACCATTCGTTTCTGCGGTCGGTTTTGTCCGGGAGCTTGAGATCACCAATCCGTTTTTAGCGATAAACGGCGCCCTGATGGTCAACTCCAATGGGAAAATCTACAAGACCCATCCTGTTCCTAAAAATCTTGCCAGGGAATTCCTTGATTTTTGCCTGGAAAAAGATATAACATGCACACTGGTCACCAAAGATGAAATGTTTATCAGCCGCAATGACATTTATGCCATCCAGATGCATCAGCTATATGACAAAACCACGCCGACTTTAATCGAAAACCGGGAAACGGCAACGGAAGCGCCTATCTTAAACATCTTCCTCAATTCATCTGACCATGCGCGTTTTGAGGAGATTTTCAAAACCATCCATGATGCTTTCGAACCGAGACTCAGGGTTGTACGCGTTGGCGACTTGATGATGGACGTTGTGCAGCCGGGAGTTTCCAAAGGTGAGGGGCTAAAAGATTTAGCGGCAATGCTTAATATTCCAATGTCTGACACCATCGCAATCGGCGATAACCATAATGATATTCAAATGCTAAAAATGGCCGGCACCGGTGTAGCAATGGCCGGCGCTGACCGGGAAGTACAGCAAGCAGCCGACATGGTGACGGCCGGAAATGATGAAGATGGGGTTATCCGTGCTCTGGAGAAACTGATACAGTAACCTGCACCGCCCAACGGCGGTGCTTTGCTTTACGAATATTACAATTTGATGGCGGCACTTGTCTAAAGACAGGGATGGTGATATATTTTTAACATAATGTGAGCAATTTATAACAGAGGTGATGATATGCGCCTGAATCCAATTTCCCTAGTTGGCTTGCTGGCCTTTATAGGGCGTGGTGACTGAAGGTGAAGCTAAACTCACAGCTAAAAAAACACCGGGTGCTGGCAGAACTAACCCAGGATGAACTGGCTGCCAAAGTTGGTGTGCGCAGGGAGACGATTGTTCACTTAGAGGCAGGCCGCTACAATCCATCCTTAAAGCTAGCCTGGCAGCTTGCCAAAGTTTTAAACACCGGGATTGAAGAGATTTTTTGGTACGATGAGGATAGCGAAAGCTAAAATATTTTTGGAGAGGTTTGAGCAAATGGACCATTTACTGTCTGTACGCAACCTAAGCAAAGCCTATAACGGCAAACCGGCGGTGGACAATATCAGCTTTGACGTGCGCCGCCACGAAATCATGGGATTTCTTGGGCCCAATGGCGCTGGCAAAACCACGGCGATTCGCATGATTCTCGGGATACTGAGGCCCAACGGGGGAGAAGTCAGTTTTTTTTGGAACGGTGAAGCGAGCGCTTTGAACAAACAAATGGTCGGCTACCTGCCAGAAGAGCGGGGACTGTACGATAACGCCAAAGTTCTGGACTCACTGATTTATCTTGCCGCCCTTAAAGGCGTGGACGGGCGCACCGCCCGGGCCCGGGCCATTGAGTGGCTGGAGCTCTTGAAATTAAGTGATTACGCCAACCACAAACTGGAGAAACTCTCCAAAGGTATGCAGCAAAAGGTGCAGTTTATCGCCACCATCCTGCATAAACCAGAATTGGTGGTTTTGGATGAACCCTTCTCGGGCCTGGACCCAATTAACCAGGACTTGTTCAAAGAGATGATTCTCAAGCTCCGGGAAGAGGGAATCACGGTGCTACTCTCGGCCCATCAAATGAATGTCGTGCAGGAACTCTGTGACCGGATTTTTTTGATTAACAATGGTAAGGCGGTATTGTACGGCACCTTGGAAGAAATCCGCGACCAACATAAGATTAACCAAGTTGTAATCGAGTTTACTGGGGAAGACAATCTGGAGCGTTATCTTACCGGACTGCGAGATGCCAGCGATGTAAAGGTTGCCGGCAACAGGGCCAGCCTGCGCCTGCATACCGATATGGATGTCAATCAATTTATTCAGGAAGCAGGACGGCACTGTACACTCAAAGGAATCAAAGTGGAAAAACCCCAGCTTCATGAAATATTTATCGAAACTGTCGGCGGGAGGTCTAAATAATGCAGAGACGTAATATCGCCAGTGTTTTTAAATGGGAACTGCGCAAGCACATAAAGAGTCCGATATTCTTGATCTTCACCTTTTTGATTCCCGGGTTCATGATTCTGGGAGGATTTTTACCTAACTTCGTGGTCTCCCAAATCGGGGCCGATGCCCAGGATCTCTATATCAGGGATGAAACAGCGCAACTGGCGCCCCTGATTGAGGATACCCTCAGGGATTCAAACTACGAGATCATTATCACCGACAGTGATGTTGATGAACTGGAAGCAAAACTGGAAGCGGGCGAAATCCCCGGCTATCTGCATATTACGGAAGAAACTTTGGCCAGCGGCCAGATGACCTTTTATCTTGCAGACGCAAAGGATATCAGTCGCAACGATTTGCAACAATCCCTGCAGCCGGCATACACCCAATACCGTCTGCAAGCGTCCGGGGTCAACCCCGAGGAGCTTGCGTCGATCATGGTTCCGGCAACGGTGAACGTGCTGACAGTAAGTGGCGAAGAGCAAGGGATAGCCGATATCCTAATTCCGATGTTCACCGGAATGATTCTGTTCATTTCGATTCTGTTCTCCGGTCAGATCCTGATGCAGAGCGTAATCAAGGAAAAGCGCAACCGCATTATCGAGATTCTCCTATCTTCGTTGTCAGCCAGAGAATTATTGGTTGGCAAAATCCTCGCCTTTGGCGCTCTTGGTCTGATTCAAATTGGCATTTGGTTGACTGCCGGTCTTACTGTCGCCACCCGATTCATGGACTTAAGCGCCCTTCAATTTGAATATACACAGATTCTCACGTCCCTGCCCTATTTTGTCCTCGGTTACCTGCTGCTGGCAACGATGTTTGCGGCGATGGCGGCGATGATGAAAGATGCCGAGAGTGGCAGCCAGGCCCATGGTCTTGTAATCATGATCCCCATTCTCCCGCTGATGCTTTCGGCGCCAATCATGATGGCCCCGAACCACATCATCGTCCGGATTGTCAGCTTCATCCCGATATTTA
This sequence comes from Bacillota bacterium, assembly GCA_009711825.1. NCBI lineage: Bacteria > Bacillati > Bacillota > Bacillota bacterium. The sequence continues at coordinate 3,635 of VEMY01000003.1, forward strand.
CACCGGCGACAATGCTGATGCGGATGGGTGCGACCACTGTTCCGGCATGGGAAATAATCGCCACATCACTGGCACTGCTGGCGGGAACCATTTTCTTCCTTTATATCGGAGCCCGGATATATGGCGGCAGCCTCTTGAAGTATGACACCGCCTCCGGGTTCAAGGATGTAATCGGCCTCCTAAAAAACAAAGATTAAAACTAATAAGACCACAGCTATTTATGGCTGTGGTCTTATTAGTTCAAGTTATCCATAACTGAATTAAAACAATAGTTATGAGCAGCAAAAAGAAAATTGAGGACCACTTGGCCACCTTAATCGCCAATTCACTTGGCTCGAGGTCATTATCAAACTGCCAGCGTCTGCCGAACAACACGGCCTGCTCCGGAAAGAAATATGACCAGGCCAACCCCCCGATTACAGGCAACAAAGCGAATGTCAGTACCCACTTTTGGATAATAATTCTCCCTCCAGAATCCAAATCACGACAAGAGTTATGGCAATGCCCATGCCTGGGACACATCTGACTGCTTTTGCCCCGCAGTGACGACAGTTGACTTCCTTTTCGCCAGCAGGGGCTTACAATGAAACCCAATTAGTCCCTTATTCATTATACCAAAGTTGGTTAATACCCAACACAACCAGGTACGTAATTTAAAGCATATATTCAAAGGGATAGGTGATCCACGAAAGTATTCTGACCAACAAGCGCTTAAACCTTGACACAGGCCTGGCCTCCACCGCCGAGCTGTCTTGATATCCATAATCGGGGCCTACGGCCAGACTGCCTTCCGCAACAAGGTGCTTGATTTGCTCCTCCAGGATGGCTGCAAATTCCTCGCTGTCAATAACAACCATGGTTTCAGTGCTTAAAAATGCGCTGCGTGGGTCGATGTTGAAGGAGCCAACCAGACTGAGCCGGCTGTCAAAGACATAAGATTTGGCATGAACAGAGCCCGGACCCTGATACTCATATAGATTGATACCAACATCCACCAACCAGGGGCGATAACGGGTATAGCCGGACATGGCGAAGGGATTGGGGCTGGTGGCCACCGAATTTGTTAGAATATTGATATCCTCCGCCGAAATTTGTTCCACATCCAGGCAGCGCATCATTTGGCCGCCGGGAATAACGTACGGGCTTTGCATATATATCGACTCTTCAGCTCCGACAAGCAGACCCGCCAACTCCTGCCACACCCAGGGCTCTTTGTTCAGGCGTTGCAAGGGATTATGGATCAGAGTTATCTTATTTGTCGGAACTGAATCCTCCAACCAGTTATTAGCAGGCTTAAACAATTCCGGCTGCGCCCGTCTTTGTTCAGCGACAAACCGGCGCAACTCCTCTATCCGCTCTTGACCGCGGCGCCGCTGGCGCCCGGTCAAGTCCTGGCTGGGCATACTGGTAAATTCATGCTCCCAAACCTCATCGAAATAATCACCTATCTGGCTGACAACGCTCTGGGTGGGCACGTCCATGTCAGTGTTGACTATAACAACATCCCGGTCATGGACAGGCTCCCCGTCGAAGTCCTCAAGAAAATATTTATCACCGATGTTTCGGCCGCCGGTCATCGCCAATTGTTTGTCAACAACCAGCAACTTGTCATGCAAGCGATTATTTGCCGTCCAGGGCTGAAGCAAATTCAAGGGCTCATAGAGGCGGAGCTCAATATTGGGATGGTCAATCACGGCGTAGAGCAAGTCTTTGTTAGTTCCCCGGAGACTATGGAACAGGCCATCCAAAAGCAACCGCACTTGCACACCCCGGTCGGCCGCGGCAAAAATGCACCCAAAGAATAAATCGGCACTCTCCCCGGCATGGACTGCATGGTAAGTGATGTCCAGGGTATGCTGCGCTTTCTCAATTAGATTAACCCGTGCCTGGGCAGATTGGGAGCGTCCCTCCACCAAAACCACCCGGTCGGGACCAGTTTCTTCGCTAAAGAATCTGGCACTAACATACTCTGTGGGCTGGTTCACCGCCGGTTGATGAAAACCAAAGATGATCACTCCGGCCACCAGGGCGTAAACTGCATAGATTGCTGCTATGTATAGAACTACTTTTAGTGCACGACTCAGCGTCAAATCACTTACACCTCCCGGAGCATGGGCGGAGCATGGGGACGGTTCTCCTGCTCCCGTCCAAAGCCACTCCAGATAGTTTTACGAAAAAATCCTTGTTTACAATATACCCACAGACTCAGTGAAAACTCATCCCGCACCTGGAGCAAAGAGCTTAACTCCGCCACTCCCGCCAAGTCGAGAAAAAACAAGACAGAGTAAATCTGCCTTGTTTTATTTCCCGATGTTTCCCGGCTGAGTTGCGAAAACATATTTAAACGTTGCCTGGTAATGCAAAGCATTTCAAGGTCAGAAAGCCGGGAGCAGCCGGGAGCAGCAGAACCGTCCCCGTGCTCCTACTCTACTGTGACGCTCTTGGCTAGGTTGCGGGGTTTGTCGACATCCCGGTCCCGGACAACTGCGGCGTAATATGCCAGCAGCTGGGTGGGAATAACGGAGATTATTGGCATCAGCGGGTCGGGCAATTTGGGCAACTGGATGAGAATGTCTGACGCTTCCCGCATCCGCTCTGGGTACTGACTGATGCCAATGACCAGCGCACCCCGCGCCTTGGTCTCCTTAATATTGCTAATAGTCTTATCCAGCAGATCGCTTTGGGTGGCGAGACCGATTACCGGTGTTCCCTCTTCCACCAAGGCAAGGGTGCCATGTTTCAGTTCGCCGGCGGCATATGCCTCGGCGTGAATATATGATATTTCTTTTAGTTTCAATGAACCTTCCTGGGCCACAGCCCAATCCAGCCCGCGACCAATAAAGAACGCGTCATGCCATTCGCGGCCGCTATCGGCCAGTTCGGCCAGTTCTTTGCTGCTGTGGGTAAGGAAGCTGTCGGCCACATTAGGCAGTTCTCTGAGCGCCTTCAGCAGTGGCTGGAACTGCTGCCAATTGCGGTCCAGTTCCCGGGACAGGTAGCAGGCAAACAAGGCCAGGGCCACCAACTGGGTGCTGTAGGCCTTGGTGCTGGCCACAGCAATTTCAGGCCCGGCGGCGGTGAAGATGACATTGTCTGCCTCCCGGGCTATCGAGCTGCCCACCACATTAGTAATCGCCAGGGCTTTGGCGCCGCGGCGCTTTGCCTCCCGCAGGGCGGCCAGGGTGTCGGCGGTTTCACCGGACTGGCTGATTACCAGGACCAAATGGCGGGAATCGAGAACCGGGTCCCGATAGCGGAACTCGCTGGCCAAATCGTTCTCCACCGGAATCCTCAGCATCCGCTCCAACAGGTATTTGGCCATAAGGCCGGCGTGGTAGGCGGTGCCGCAGGCAACGACAAAGATTTTCTCAACCCCGGCCAGGTCTTCTGCGGTCAGCCTGACGTCGGGGAAGTCGATTGAGTCATCGGCAGACAGATACTGACTAATGGTGTTGCGCAAAGCCGCCGGCTGCTCCATGATTTCCTTGAGCATGAAGTGGGGATACCCCCCTTTTTCCACGGCTTCGGCATCCCAATCGATTGTAGTGGGCGCCTTTTCAACCTGGTTGCCGTCGGCGTCAAAGACTGTTAGGTTCTTCCTGGTCACCCGGGCCAGCTGCCCGTCTTCGAGGATGACAATCTGGCGGGTGTACTCCAAGATTGCCGGAATATCTGAGGCGATGTAATTCTCATTCTCGCCCACGCCCAGGACCAACGGACTGTCCTGGCGGACGACAATGATTTCTTCCGGATTGTCCCGGCACATCACGCCCAAGGCATAGGATCCCTCCAGCCGGCCTACAACCTGACGCACAGCGGCAAGCAAATCTCCCTGCCAGTATTCCTCCAGCAAATGCGGGATCACTTCAGTGTCGGTTTCGGAGCTGAAGCTGTGGCCCCGGGATTTTAACTCCTGAATCAACTCCTGATAGTTCTCAATAATCCCATTGTGCACCGCAGCAAACCGGTTATCGCAACCGGTATGGGGGTGGGAGTTGGCGTCAGAGGGCTTGCCATGGGTAGCCCAACGGGTGTGTCCGATACCAATGGTACCGACATTGTTCTGATTGCTCACCTGGGTTTCCAGACTGTCCAGTCGTCCCTTGGTCTTAATCACGCGAATCTCGCCCTGATGCAAAGCAATACCGGCCGAATCGTAGCCCCGGTACTCCAGGCGCTTCAATCCAGCTATCATAATCGGTGCGGCCTCGCGGCCCCCGATGTATCCCACAATTCCACACATATTTTGTTTTCCTCCAATTGTTTTGTATAGGTTGCATTGATTAGATCGTACGCCTGGTCCTATTGTCCCGGAGATCGCTCTCCGGATTTGTCAGACCGTTAACGGCGGCGCTTACGCCGGGAGGTCACCCGCCGAAAAACTCGCCAAACCTCCATCCGCGTCAACTTGCCTCACGGCAAGCCCGGGCGCTTTGCCTAAACTTTGTTTTTCACCTCCTCGCCTTATTTCCACATGTACAGGCCTCACCTCCTTAAGAGCGAGAGTTTTAGCCCTGCTCGGCTTTAATTACGTCTGCGATACCCTGGGCAAGCACAGCCAGTTGTTCCTGCTCCGGTCCCTCTAACATCACTCTGATCAGGGGTTCGGTTCCGGAAGGCCGCACCAGAACCCTGCCCCGGTCGCCTAACTGGACCTCGGCGCCAGCAATCGCCTCGTTAATGCGCTGATTGCTTTCCCAGCCATCTTTGCTGGCAACCCGCACATTCACCAGAACCTGGGGCAATCGTTCCATAACCTTTGACAGATCCGCCAAGGAACTACCGGTTTGGGACATTATCTCCATCAGCTGCAATCCTGTGAGAATACCGTCACCGGTGGTGGCGTAGCGGCGGAAAATCACATGCCCTGACTGTTCGCCGCCCAGACTGTACTCGCCTTTGAGCATTGCCTCCAGTACATACCGATCCCCGACCTTGGTGGCTACGGTCTTGATACCCAAGTCCCGAGCCGCAAGTTGCAAGCCCATATTGCTCATAACCGTCACTACCAGAGTATTGTCTTTGAGCAAACCTTGTTCCTTTAAATGCCGGGCGCAGATTAACATGATTTTGTCGCCGTCCACCTCGCTACCGGTATGATCCACGGCAATCAGGCGGTCGGCGTCCCCGTCAAGAGCTAGCCCCAGATCGGCGCGTTGTGCCCGCACTGCCTTGGCCACTGCCTCCGGATGGGTCGAGCCGCAACCGGCGTTGATATTGCTGCCATCAGGATTGGCATAGATAACCTGCACAGTTGCGCCGGCGCTCTCCAGAACCCGGGGGGCGATAAAACTACCGGCGCCGTTGGCGCAATCCAGAACCACCTTGAGCCCGTTAAGCGGCTTGCAGATGGTGCTCCCCAGATACTCTATGTAGCCCTCAGCCAGAGACTGATCATGGGCAATTCGCCCGACATTGGGACCCACCGGCCGCGGCAGGGCATCCATACCCTCCCTGATGATACTTTCAATCTCTTCTTCCTGGGCATCCTCTAATTTCAACCCCCAGGTATTTACAAACTTTATGCCATTATCGGCCATGGGATTGTGTGATGCGGAAATCATTGCACCGGCCACAGCATTGCTGGTCTTGGTAAGCCAGGCCAGAGCAGGGGTTGTCACCACGCCGGCCAAACGCACATCGACACCAACAGAGGCAATGCCGCTGGCCAAAGCCGCTTCCAGCATCGTTCCCGAAAGCCGGGTATCACGTCCAATAATAATTTCGCCACCCTGTTCCCGGGCCAGGTTCCAGGCCGCTGCCCGGCCAAGGGAAAATGCCAATTCTGGCGTCAATTGGGAATTGGCCTCGCCACGCACGCCATCGGTGCCAAACAATTTACTCATATCAAATCACTCCTTCCATCCAGGTTGCCAGCGTCTAGAAAATAGCGAGTGCTCTTGCTGTCTTGTTTGCAAAAATGTCTCCAGACGCTGTTTGAGATTCTTTTCATCTAAATAACGGGTAAGGGTTCCCTCCACCGCCATCGAAATCGCTCCGGTCTCCTCCGAAACAACAATTGCTACAGCGTCGGATTGTTCGGTAATCCCCAGGGCCGCCCGATGCCGGGAGCCCAATTCGATGTTGACCTCGGGATTATCGGTTAGGGGCAGATAACAGCTGGCGGCGCGTACCCGGTTGGCCCGGAGAATGACAGCGCCGTCATGCAGCGGTGTGTTGGGTTCGAAAATGTTAATTAAGAGTTCGGATGTAAGCTGGGCGTCAACCGCCACTCCGGACTCGGACCAGTCTTTGAGACCAGTCTCTTGCTCCCAAATAATCAGCGCTCCGACCCGGCGCTCTGCCAGGTTGACAACGGCCCGCACCAGGTGACTGATTGCCTGGGCGCGCTCCTGGGGCGGCAACAGCGACGCTTTCGGGAAAAGCCTGCCCCGACCCAACTGCTCCAGGGCCCGACGCAATTCAGGATAGAATATGATTGGCAATGCCACCAAACCAACAGTCATCACCTGGCTCAGCAGCCAGCTGGTTAACTGCAGGCCCACCCATTGACTGATGACGCTGGCAATCACCAAAACGGCCAACCCCTTAAGCAGCTGAACTGCCCGGGTGCCACGAATCAGCAGCAAAACCCGGTAAAAGAGCAGGCCGATAATCGCCAAGTCCAAAAGCAGAACCGGCGATATTAGTGTCCGCACAGATTCATACAAACCAGCGATGGTTTCCCACATCTCTTTTCCCTGCCTTATGCTTAGGTTACTCGGAACCGTTAAACTTAAACCCGCGAATCTTCAGAGCCGGCACCCGCACACTCCCCCAAAACCAACCGAAAAGCTTGCTGCTGTCTCCAACCATTTCCACCCGGCTTAAAGCGCGAATCAAACTCTCGGTAAAACGGAGGTTCTTCAGGGACCGGGTGAGTTTTCCGTCCTCAATTAACAAGGTGCCGTCCCTGGTGACGCCGGTAAGCACTGCCTGCCGGGCGTCCAGTACGTTCACATAGTGAAACCTGCTTATAAGTATACCACGTTTTGTGGACACAATCATATCGTCTAACATTGCATTGCCGGCTTCCATGAACATATGATTGGGCAGCGGGCCCTGGGAGGGCGGTAGCTGTCCGTGTCCGGTACTGGCCTTTTCCATATAGGTTGCAACAGAATTATCCGTGGCGACATTCTGAACAATACCCTTGGTAATCAAATTGAGCTTGCGTTTGGGGACACCCTGAAAATCAAAGGGCATCGCCAGCCCTTCGGGGTCAAGGGCATCATCCCAGATTGTAACGTTATCACCAAGATATTTTTCCCCCAGTTTGGGGAAGGGGCTGCGCCCTTCAAGGAGTGCCTGGCCGTTCAAGCCAATCAATGCCAGAAACCTGACTAAGTCTGCGACAGCGGCAGGCTCCAAAATGACTGTATGCTCGCCTGGCGGAAACCCTTGGGGATTGCTGGCTGCTTCACACTTCGCTGCAGCGGCGGTCATCGCCCCAATAAAGTCCAAATCTGCCAGACGCCGGCCACAGGTGCTGCCATATCCGGAGGTTGTTTGCTGGTGGTCGCTGACCACCAAATGGAAATCTGCAAATGTGGCCCGGGTCCAGGCCCGCAGGCCCCGGGTATTCACCAAGGCCAGCTCTTGGTCGGCGCCGGTAAAAGCGCCGCTAGCCTGCATCTTGGCGTTTCGCACAGTCACCAATGTGTCGGCCACCAACTGGGCATGCCCCTCAGGAGTAAGGTTGCTCAGTTCGGGATCGTGTAAATTCATTTCTTTATATGAGGTGGCCGGACTAAGGGGCGGCTGGGATGAACGGGGCATAGGCAGTTTTGCCGCCTCCAGCGCCTTGCGAACGGCACCGGCCAACTGTTTGCTATCCAGGCTGTTGGTAATAAAAGTGCCGCCTTTACCATTCTCGATCACCCGCACAAACACGCGACTGTTTTGCTCCCTGATGTTCTGATGGATGGTATTGTTACTAAACCGGGTCAGCTGCTCGCTGCTGACCTGGGCGATAATTTCGGCGTCGATATGCTCCGGCAACGCAGCCTCTAGACGGGAAAGCAATTGTTCTTTAGCCATCAGCGAGCTGCACCTGCCTTTACACGGCGGAATCGGGCAGGAGCAGCGCCATGACCGACCATCATTGCCTGGAGTGGCTCCCCTTTGCCACAATTGGGAATCCCCCACATCTGCCAAGCTTCGGGGCCGGCAATGCCGTCACACCGGGACCAGAATTCCGGCGTTATGCCAGTATAGACAGGATTTTTCACCATATGGGTTATTTTACCGCCCGCAATTCGCCAACCGATTTCGGTGCCAAACTGAAAATTGAGCCGCTGATCGTCGATGCTGAAACTGCGATTGGTCTCCAATAGCAATCCGCGCTCGATACCGCCCACAAGGTCTGCCAGGGAACCGTGGCCTGGGTGAAGGTTGACATTGGTCATCCGCACCAAGGGTAGATGGTGCCAACTCTGGGCACGCATCGCCCCGGAGCTAAAACGTCCGATGGCACCCGCCGACTCGCGCCCAGAAAGGTAGTTTTGAAAAATACCGTTACGGATTATTGGGGTTACCTGGGCCTTAACCCCTTCGTCATCATAAGCGAAACTACCCGGCGCCCCCGATATGGTGGCGTCGGCAGTGATGTTAACTATATTGGAGCCATAGCGATAATTGCCCAGTTTGTCGGGAGTGAGGAAGCTGCCGCCGGCCAAGCTGATCTCGCTGCCCAGGGCGCGGTCCAACTCCACCGCATGTCCGCAGGTTTCGTGTAAGTGCAGAGCCAGCTGGGAGCCGGCGATGATGATATCTGTTTCCTCATCGGGGCACAGGGGCGCCCGGACCAGTTCTAAGGCCTGCTCCGCAGTCTTGCGGGCATTGCCCACCAGATCCAGCTCGCGTATATATTCATAACCACGACTTGCATAGTTGCCACCAAATCCACAGGGGTAAGTACGCACCTGGGCATCTTCATCAGTGACCGCCGTTATCGTGAGCCCACCGCCACTGTAGACAAATGTCTGATCTATTACTGAATCTAATGTCGATACAAATTGCTTGCGTTCTCTACGGAAGCGCATTTGCGCCTGGCGCACAGCCACTCCCGGCAGGTTCATCTCCTGATCAGCTGCCAGCAGTAGTTCCAATTTATCTGCGTTGGGAATCGCAAACGGATCTTCTTCCAACGGGCTCTTGTAGCTGGTCTGCACCGACACATAGGGGCTGAGCCGGGCGGGTTCGCCGCCACCCAGGGCACTTGCCCGGGCCACCGCCATCGCCTGCAACACCAGCTCCTCGATTTGCTCCGGGAGCAGCGCCGGCGCAGCGGCAAACCCCCAATAACCAGCAAGCAAGACCCGGACACCTATGCCCCGGGTCTCAGACTCCATGAGAGTATCGAGACTGCCATTCTTGACAGATATTAACTGTTCAGTGCTGGTGACTCCCCGGAGCTCAGCGTAATCTACTCCCTGCTCCCGGGCAATTTTAAGGCCTTCCAGCAATAAGACATCCATGCCTCCACCTCCCAGACAGAAAAAATGCGCCCGATGGCGCCAAAACTGCAACCGGGCTTTATCAATATATTCGCTGAATCTGTTCTTAAAACCTGCTTAGCCGGTGATTTTGTCGAATCTTCTATTGCCCGGGAAATTTTTTGTCGAAATCTGACTTAAATCTGGTCTTCGTGGTCGAGAGCGCCGTCCCGGAAGGCCTCCAGCAGCTGACGCGCTTCCTCCAGGTTTTGCTCCCTAACATAGAGATCTACGTCCTGACCGAGGCCGGTATAAATTTTGGCAGCGTCACCAAATCCTCGATACTGCCGATGCACCGGAATGTTCGCCGATTTGAGCACATCCTCAAGCATTTGCGCTTCAAAGTCATCCCGACAGTTAACCAGAAGTTTCATGCTCACTGCTTACACCTCCCTATTTAGTATTTCGCTTCCTAAATACTTAATCCCTGTGTATATCTCAATATATTAACTGAAACTTTACTCAATGACCGATTAAAACAGCCCGCTCCGAAAACCGTTGAGCGGGCTATTGCGATTAGACGCTGTATTGAACTATCAAACCGGGGTCGAGCACCCGGAAGGTAAAGGACTCGGCAACAAACAAACGCACTTTTTTGCTGTCATGGGATTCATAGCCGATGGAAAAGTCCATGCCCAGGGTAAGCTCCAGATCTTCGTGGTCATAGGGCAGGAGCAGAGCGCCTTCTAAGGCGGGGCTGTAGAGGATTTCGCCGCCAATCAGCTTCTCAACCCGCTTGGATAACGGATAACCGGCAGATTCTTTGTGCAGCAACTGCCAGGCCTTTTCACCCACAACCAAAGTCAGGGGCGGCAAGACAAAGGCATCCTTCAAGGCCAAAACGCCTGAAGATAATGATTCTAAAATGGCTTCACTGCTTGCCCCAAAGGGACGGGCTTCGGCGCCAACCTGCCGGAGGCCGGCAATCATCCCGCGTTCATAACCATTAAACACTGCATCCTCTTCAAAGCGGGCCGCCTTTTTCGCTGCATCCTCCAGAGCCTCGAGATTTACATCCCGGGCGCCGCGGGCTATGTTATCCAGCTCCCAGCGATCCAGTTCAAAACTGACCCGGGTTTCCACCAGCGGCTTAACCTGATGGATACCGGTGCGCACATTTCCGGGCTCATCGTCCAGCATTGCCAGGCGGCCTTCGGGCACAGCGGTATAATCCAAGCCCAGCGGGCCTCTTACCCGAACCGCTTTCCGGGCGGTGAGATTACTTTTGAGCACCTGGGTGGCGCGTTCGTCAATTTCATGCCATGCTTCCTTGGTCAATGGAGCTAATTGCCGTTTAAGAATATCCATTAAATTTCCCTCCCAATTTATTTCTTTAAGTCGCCGAGCTTGAGCCCGGCTTGCTTATGGTCTTCGCCGTCTTCACTGTGGCCGATGGGGCCCTCGGTGAACAGATACTTCCTCAGTTCCTTGTCCCAGCCCGGCATGTTCCTGCGCAACCATTCCAAAGTCATCGCCGCATGCTCAATCTCTTCATCTCTGTTATGGGCGAGTATTTCTTTGAGAGCGGGATTGTCGCTGTTATCTACCCGCTGCTGGTACCAACTTACTGCCTCCACCTCTTCTTTGAGGCTGCTCAGGGCGCGAACATAGTCCTTCGTCTCTTCGCTCAATTTCGCCAACCCTTCCACGTATACAGACATGGTTTCCTCCTCCTTATTAGTAATGGTTCTTGTTTGTAATACTACCGGAGTTTCTGCTTGCAGTCAAGGGTTTTTTGGAACTTTTTCATTAGTATTCACGTTGCCTCAATCTATGACTAATTGACCAGTAATTAGACTGCGACATAAAAGCGAGACCGCCCCCCAGAGACAGTCCCGCAGTTTATTTTGCTACTTCCCAGAATCGCGGCCAAAATTATGATACCCGAGTGCAATCCTGGGGTTCAACTTTTTCTGCCCTAATAATCAGGGCAGCGAAAAAACCGGTATACGCGGCAGTGCCAATAAAGAGCCAATCTATGTGCTCAACATTGACAGAGGTAAAAGCCCGCAACAGGATAAGCAGAGCTAAGAGCAGAATAAAGCTTGCGAGTATAATCAAAACCATCCGCAAATGCATGCCCGGCTTTCCAACACACTCAATGAATCGATGGGCTACCCGCTTGAGCTTGGGAACCAGATTTATCCGTTGGCCCACAGTGCAATAAATCATGCCCAGCCCCAAAAACATGACACCCAGTACAATCAATTTCCACGCCGAGTCAACTGTAGCTCGACTCAGTATACGATATATTAACAGTATTAGATAAAGACCAACTGCCGACGCCCACGATTTAAAAAATGTATTTTCGTTATTCTGCAATAATTACACCCCTCCCCTTGAATAACGATAGCATTATGCAATTACCAAATCAAGGCAATACCGAATCCCTACTAAAGCTATTTAAAACGGGACTGCTCCCCAGAGACAGTCCCGTAGTGTAATTACTTCAGTTTCTCCAGGACATCGGCCAGGGTGGGATGCCCAATTTCTTGTAGTTCGTAGCGCACCCGCAAAGCGGGCTTGTTAATCCCGAGAATTCTCGTCAAGTCGATGGGCGTGGCGACGATTACCAGGTCCACATCGGTGGCGTTGATGGTCTCCTCCAGCTCTTTAATCTGCTTGTCACCATAGCCCATGGCCGGCAGCAAATTGCCCATGTGGGAATACTTCTCGTACGTATGTCGAATTGTTCCCACCGCCCAGGGTCGAGGATCGACCATCTCGGCAGCGCCGAATTTATGGGCCGCAACGACGCCGGCGCCATAGGCCATTTCGCCATGGGTGAGGGTGGGACCATCTTCAATTACCAGTACCCGCTTGCCCTTGACCTGCGCACCGTCCTCGATGTAAATTGGCGAGGCGCCCTCGATAACCACGGCGTCGGGGCAAGCCCGGGCGATGCTAGCACGCACGGTGGCAACCCCTTCAGGGGAAGCGGTTTCCATTTTGTTGATTACAACCACATCGGCCATTCGCAGATTACTTTCACCGGGATGATAGTTCAGTTCATGGCCTGGCCGGTGCGGGTCCACCAAGGTGATATATATGTCGGGCTTGTAGAAGGCAAGGTCATTGTTGCCCCCGTCCCAGACGATGACATCTGCTTCTTTTTCGGCCTCGTGAAGAATCTTTGCATAGTCGACACCGGCGTAGACGATGATGCCTTTGTCAATATGGGGTTCGTACTCCTCCCGCTCCTCAATTGTGCATTCATGCCGATCCAAATCTGCGTATGTTTCATAGCGCTGCCGGACCTGTTTGGACAGGTCGCCGTAGGGCATCGGGTGGCGAATTGCCACAACCTTTTTACCCATTCCCCTGAGCGTGTCGCATACCTTGCGGGTTGTCTGACTCTTGCCAACACCAGTGCGGACAGCGGTCACCGCCACCACCGGCTTGTTGGCCCTGAGCATGGTGGTAACGGGGCCCATCAGGCGGAAATCGGCGCCGGCAGCCATGACGATACTGGCCTTTTCCATGACATAAGTATGAGGGACATCACTGTAGGCAAAGATTACTTGTTCCACATTATGCCGCTCAATTAAGTCTGGCAGCTCTACTTCACTGTGGATTGGGATGCCGTCGGGATACATCTTTCCGGCAAGCAATGCCGGATACACCCGCCCGTCGATGTCGGGAATCTGGGTAGCAGTAAAGGCCACCACCTGATAAGCGTCGTTGTCCCGAAAGTAGACGTTGAAATTGTGGAAGTCGCGACCCGCGGCCCCCATGATAATAACTTTCGTTGCCATTCGTTTCCCTCCCAGTTTGAGTTGTATGAGTCCCTTTGGAACCCGAAGCAGTTCACCTGCTGCATTTAGCACAACTCAGAAGTCAGTCCGTCCCCCTTTCTCTATTTAGCTTATGTCAAGGCCCCTGACTACTTTCCTTTTGCAGTCAGACGCTCGGTTTTTCTCCGTAAAACAAAGGCAACCGAAAGTGCGGCTGTGCCGTACCCCGGTCGCCTAAGTTGCCCTCATTTCAGTAATTGACTGAGGCAGGCTTGGTTTATTTTTTTTGGTGCAAAAAATAGCGACCCCGTACAGTTTCGCCCGTACCGCGGTCGCTAAGCTGTCCTCATCGTGGTATGACTGAGGCACGTTTGGACTTTTTCGTTACTCCCGTTCTAAGGGCAGGCTCATGCAACGGGGGCCGCCCCGGCCCCGAACCAATTCCGAGCCCTCGATTTCGATGGTTTCGATGCCGGCAGACCGTAAAGTTTTGTTGGCCAAAGTATTGCGATTATAGACCACTACTTTACCTGGGGCCACCGCCAGCGTGTTGGTGGAATCGTTCCACTGCTCCCGGGAGGCCTGATGCAATGAGCTGCCATTGGTGTAAATTATCTGCACCGGCCGCTCCAGTGCCTGGGTAAGTCCGCCCTTGAGGTCACCCAGCTGTTCGGCATGGATGCGTCCGGACCGTCCCCGGGTCAGACGGTAAAGATATACCGAATCACGAATGCCGGGATAAAACAGGAACTTATCATAATCCAGCATTGTAAACACTGTGTCCAGATGCATATATGCCCGCTGGATAGGAATTTGCAGAACGAGGATCTGCTTGAGACGCTCCTGCTCGCCCAACAGCCGCAGGGCCAGAGTCTCTATCGCCTGTTCGGTGGTGCGCTGGCTCAGCCCCACAAGCAAAGTATCCTCCGAAAGCACCAGCACGTCGCCCCCCTCCAGGCCCTTGGGCATCGGTTCGGTGTCGATGATTTCCACATCGGCAAACAGAGGATGGTGCTTGACCACTTTGCGCAGGAACAGAGGCTCCCGTTTGCGGGCTTCGCTAAACATTGAACTCATCAGGATATCTTTGCCTACCATTACCCCATGGTCACGCATGAAATACATGCTGGGGAGCGGTGGCAGGTAGAAGGGAAAACCAACCGGTGTCAAATCGCTCAAGGACAAATGGTCCTTGAGGTCGCGGACCAAGCGCTTATGCAGACCGGCGGTCAATAACTCGGTAGTTTTATTATCAGGCAAATCCAATAGGTATTCAAAGACTGCGCTCCTGGTATCGGGATCAGCGATATTGCTCAGCTCTAAATGTTCCCGGATTAAATCTTCCTTAATTGGGCGCTCTGCCATGATGTCGGCAACAAGATCCTGGATGTAATAAACCCTGGTCCCGGCTTCGGTTAACGCCCGGGCGAAGGCATCATGCTCCTCCCTGGCCCGTTCCAGCCAGGGGATCTCGTCAAACAACATATCTTCCATATATGCAGGCAGCAGATGTTCCAGTTCCATACCGGGACGGTAGAGTAGCACTTTTTTCAGGGCGCCGATTTCAGATGTGACATTCATGGTTAATGCCCCCTTGGCTACAGCGTGCGCTGCTTAGGTTGGTTGGGCCCGGGCCATGCCGGGCCCTGGATTTAATTATTCCCTGCTGTTGCGACCATTACCGCCTTGATGGTATGCATGCGGTTTTCGGCCTGGTCAAAGACCTTGGAATACTTGCTCTCAAATACTTCATCAGTAACTTCCATTTCGGGGATACCGTGCTCTTGGAAAATCTGCTCGCCAACTGTAGTTTCCCGATTGTGGAATGCAGGCAGGCAATGGAGGAAAGTGACATCAGGAGCCGCCATTTTTATCATGTCCATATTGACCTGATAGGGCTTGAGCAGGGCGATACGCTCGGCGAATTGATCTTCTTCGCCCATGGAAACCCAGACATCAGTGTAAATGACATCGACACCAGCCACGCCTTCTTTTACATCGTCAGTAAGGGTGACCTGGGCGCCCGTTTCGGCAGCAATGTTCCGGGCCTGATCCACCAGTTCCGGCTCGGGGAACAGGCTGGATGGTGAAACGATCCGGAAATCCATGCCCATTTTGGCGGCGCCAATCATCAGCGAGTTGGCCATGTTATTGCGTCCATCGCCAACATAAGCAAACTTGATGCCCTTGAGCTTGCCCTTTTGCTCGATGATTGTCAGGAAGTCGGCGAGAATCTGGGTGGGGTGGTATTGGTCGGTGAGGCCATTCCACACCGGCACACCGGCGTGTTTGGCCAGCTCTTCCACAGTCTCGTGCTTGAAGCCACGGAACTGAATGCCGTCAAACATGCGCCCCAGGACCCGGGCGGTGTCAGCAACAGATTCTTTTTTACCCAGCTGAATGTCATCTTTGCCCAAGTAATCGGCATGGGCGCCTTCATCAGAAGCGGCAACCACAAAGGCGCAACGGGTGCGGGTAGAGGGCTTTTCGAAGATTAGGGCGATATTTTTCCCCTCCAGCATCCGGGGTTTTACGCCCGAGTACTTAAGACGTTTGAGTTCAGCCGAGAGCTCCAGCAGATAATTGATTTCCTCGGGGCTGTAATCCAACAACTTGAGAAAATGTCTTCCTTTCAAGTTAAAAGCCATTTCTATCCACTCCTTATATACGTTTTTACCGGATAAACCGGGTACCGGACTTACCTTCAATTGCTTCTAGGGCATTGTTCAGGGAAGCGATAACAGCCATCTGGCCACCAGCTTCCAGGAACCGTAGGGCAGCTTCCACTTTCGGACCCATGCTGCCGGCCCGGAAATGGCCCTGTTCCTGATATTTGCGGGCTTCTGTTATCGTCAGTTCGCCCAGGAACTGCTGATCGGGCTTGCCCCAGTTGATTGCCACGGCTTCGACATCGGTGAGAATCAAGAGGATATCGGCCTCGACATCGGCGGCCAGGCGCTGACCGGCCAAATCCTTGTCAATTACTGCTTCGACACCGACTAGCTTTCCATTCTCATCTTCGATAACCGGAACGCCGCCGCCACCAGAAGCAATGACCAGAATGCCCTTTTCAATCAGGGCGAGGACTGCGTCCTTTTCGATGATAGCCTTGGGATTAGGAGAAGGCACAACCCGACGCCAACCCCGCCCCGAGTCCTCGACAACAGCATAACCCTTTTCCGCCCGCAGTCGTTCCGCTTCTTCCTGGCTATAGAAGGGACCGATTGGCTTGGTGGGGTTCTTAAACGCGGGGTCATTGATGTCCACCAACACCTGGGTGACGACGGTGGCCACTGCTTGCTCTGGCAAAAGATTGCCCATGGACTGCTGAATCATGTAGCCGATAAAGCCCTGGGTTTCGGCGCCACAGAAATCCAGCGGAAACGGTGGGACAACGTTCTTGGCCTCTTCGTTCTGCAGAAGGATATTCCCCACCTGGGGACCATTGCCATGGGTGATAATGACCTCATACCCGTTGGTTATCATGTCCGCCAACTGTGCGCAGGTGTTGCGAACATTTTCCATCTGTATTGCCGCAGTTCCCGACTGTTTAGGCTGCAACATGGCATTGCCGCCCAGGGCAACCACAATCCGTTTGCTCAATCTAATCACTCCATTTCGTTAAAGATGTATGGGTATCCGG
The DNA here is from genome assembly GCA_009711825.1 of Bacillota bacterium. Lineage (NCBI taxonomy): Bacteria > Bacillati > Bacillota > Bacillota bacterium. The sequence continues at coordinate 20,509 of VEMY01000003.1, forward strand.
TGAGTACACCGGGGACATGAATCTTTATTTAGGTTGAATGCTATTCCCCGTCCTCTTACTATCACCGCTTCGCCGCATTCCGGACAATGAGTGCCGTCGATCTTGCCCGGGATATTGCCGACGTAGACATAACGCAAACGCTTCCGCGCCCGCGCTGCCAGGGCTCTGACCGTGGCAACAGAAGTAGGCGGTCGGCGCCAGTTACGCGCGGGGTAGTAGCGGGAAAGATGCAGAGGGATATCCGGGTCCAGCTCAGCAAGGAATTCGCTCAGCGCATCAATTTCTGCGGTGCCAGTGTTCTCATCGGGAACCAGCAGCGTGGTGACCTCGACATGGCAGCGGCCCACCGCCTCCCTGACGGTTTCGAGAACCGGGGCCAGACGGCCGCCGCAATGCTCCTGATAAAATTCCGGCCGGAAGGATTTAATGTCGATGTTTACGGCGTCAATGTAAGCCACGAGCTGTCGCCAGGGCTCGGGATTGATGAAGCCGTTGGTAACCAGCACGGTCTTCAATCCCTGTTTTTGCGCCAAGCGGGCTGACTCCAGCACAAACTCATACCACATTAGGGGTTCGGTATAGGTCTAGGCCAAGCCGATATTGCCGCGGTCCCTGGTTTCTTTGGCAAGTTCGACCACTTCGGCTGGGGTGACCGCTTTTGTCGGCCAGGCGCCGCTTACCGCCTCATGGTTCTGGCAAAACCCACAGTCTAGATTGCATCCCGTGGAGCCCAGAGACAAAATCATTGACCCGGGGTGGAAATGGTAGAGGGGCTTTTTCTCCATCGGGTCTAAGGCAATGCCGCCGAGCTCGTCATAGTTTCGGGCATGGAGAGCTCCCTCTCGATTTTCCCGGACAGTACAGCGCCCCCGCCTTCCGGGCTGAATTCGGCAGTTATGCGGGCAAAGCGAGCAAATCACGCTGCCGTCCTTTCCGGGCTGCCACCAAAGCGCTTCCATCTCAGCTATACCTTGTGACCGTAAATGTGAAGAGTTTGGCTTCATCGCGATGCTTTTCCGAGATGCCAGCTTTCTGGCAAGTTATCGCCAACTGTTCTTCCGCTGTATCGACTCCGGGGAGATCGGGCAGCAAGAGACCGCGTCGGCCTTGCCATTCCACCACAAGTCCCAGTTGTTTCGGGTCCAAGTCCGCGAAGGAGGCGGGAGTCAGCCCGCCCAGGACATCTATACTGATGGACAACTCTGTCAGCTCCGCTTCGGTCACCGGTTCAAACCGGGGGTCATTGACAGCGGCGTCAACAGCGTTCGCAATGATTTCTGTTGCCAGATTGGGATGTCTGGGCTCGATGGTGCCAATACAACCCCTGAGCTGATCATCCAGCTTGAGACTGACAAAGGTCCCGGCCCGCTTATCCAGAGGCGGCGCCAAGTCAGCAGGAGCATCCAAGTATTCACCGCTGGTCAAATAATGGCTTATCGCCTCCCGGGCAAGCGCGGTGAGCCGACTCCTGTCCTGGGGGGTGTGGTCGGGGAACTCTGCCTGACCGTTGGGGCCCCGTACATCAAACCCGGCCACCAGATAGCCGACGCCAAAGGGTCCTTCATAGCTGAGCACCTGTGACTCAACCTGCCACTGGGATAAGCTCCCCAAAAGGGTAATCAAGGGGCGCCAACCGCATTCGGCGGCCCGTTGACGCTCATCGGGGGGAATCGCCAGTACAGTTGCAAACTCTCCCCGTTCCAGGGCGCTGGTCACCAGTTTATCGAATTTGGCTCCTGCCGGATTGTACGGCGAAGGCGCGTCATCTGTCAAACAATGGGACATGTCGCCGCTGGCAATCAAGGCGAGTTTTTTGTCAGTGGCCATTGTCAATGCTCGGCCGATTTCCCAACATTGTCGGGGCGCCAAACCGCCGATGCGGACAACCGCAATTTTTCCGCGCCAACCCGCCTGTTCCAGATACCAGAGGGGAATCATGGCGCCATGGTCCAGTTCGGTGCTTTGTCGGTGTTTACCTAATTGCCTGCCGTCCACGGCATACAGGGGTAAGTTAACGCGCTCAGCCAGCTGATCCAGCGCTTGCACATAAGCGCTATCATTTTCCCAGACCATGGACTCGGGCGAACCAAAGGCAGTGAACCCGCCTTTCAGCGGCGTCCAATCGGCGACGGTGTACGCATCAGAAAACACGGGACCGTGGGGGGTGATAATCACCACCAATTCCGGCTCCCGGGCCGCTATCCGGCCGGCCAACTCCCGACAAGCCTGGTCGGTGGACTGCACTTCCGGTTTTTGTTCATCGCCCACGCCTGTAATCAGCAGGGGCGGATGGGGAAACAGTCCGGCGTAGACCAGAGGGGACAAATTAACACCTCCCAATTTAGTGACGGTATTCTTTGTGCACGAACTGGGATGTCATTGCTGCAAGCAACGCGCCGTACCCCGGGCTGAAGGTTAGTATATCTCCAACCGCCAGCGTACTTGCATAATTGGTCACATCCAGAAGCAGGTGGTCGCTGCTGGCACCAATTATTTCAATGCCATCAGGCGCCTCCAAACTGTCGATGGCAACATCTTGCCGCCCCAGGGCGACAATTGCCCGCTTGTGGATGCCTTTGTTTACAAATTCCGGCGTACCGCCAAAGGCATCCTGACCGATCTCTCCAATGGGCACCGATGGTTTTTCACGAAGTTCGATGACTTCAGCCTGCAACTGGAAACAATCGAGGTGGGCGCCGGGAACAGGCGCCCGGGCCACCGTCTCGCGGCCCAGCACAATGGACTCGCCAAGACGCAATTGGGTAACCGGCGGCAGCTTACCTGCCAATAGCAGGGGCAGGCTGCTGGAGTTACCGCCGGAGATTACTGGCAACGGCCGTCCGTAAACAGCCTGGGCGCGCTCATTGAGACTCAAGAGCTGTCCCAGGTTTTGCTGGGTGGGGATTACGCCACCGTAACAAGTGAGGTTTGTGCCCAGTCCCAGCAGCTGGATATGCTCAAGTCCGGCGATTGCTTTAACGGTTGTTTCCAACTGATCCGGCCAGATACCTTCCCGCAAGTCACCCAAATCAACCATAAGGATGATTTTATGGATGGTGCTCTGGTTGGCAGCGGCCCGGTTCAGGGCTTCGATGGTGGCCAGCTCCGAGTTGAGACTGACCTGAAAATATTTAACTACGTCTTCGACCTGGCTGGCCATGGGCAGACGCAATAAAAGCATTGGCGCATTAATTCCTGCCTCTCGCAGACGACGGGCGTTCTCCACCCGGGATTCACCAAGCATTTCAATACCACCGGCAATAAATGCCCGGGCCACTTCCGGATCGCCACAGGTAACCTTGGTTACTCCCACCGGCTCGATGCCGTTTTCTCGGCACAATTTATTCAGCAAGGCGGCATTTTCCTGTATTTTAGCCAGATCAATAATCAACTTGGGGTATTTCACTCTGCCTCTCCTTTCCCGTCAATGGCCAGCGATTTCATGAGCAGCTGCACTGCCGCCCGGGGATGATTCTTTGCCAACACCCCAACGGTGGCCATTATATAGTCCCGGTCCAATAGCACCCGGGTCTCTGCATCCGGTTTTAGCAACTGAGGGTCCCGGATTTTCAGGCCCTCGGCCAGTAATTGTTTGCCCCGGGGCAAGCGGGTGAGGGCGCCGCCGGTGCCAATCACGTATTTGACCTTGGTCAAATCCTTACCCCGGACTATTCGGTGGCGGCCACCGGGTCCGTAGATATAACTAATCCGGCCGGCATGGCGTTCTAAAGCCGCCTTTACCGCCCCCCCGGTCAGGGCCTCGGCCACGGCAATCTGTTCTGGGCTGGTGGGAATCGGCACAACGGCCGCTTCCGGGTCCGCGACACCGGTCAGCGCGTGCAAATTCTCCTGACCGAGCAAGTTTATCAGGTTGGAAGCGTTGACATAGACCCCCAAATCCCCTTCCACCGTCCGCTTGGCCAGCGGCTCAGGACTGAGGGCAATTGCGTTATATTCATCAGAGCCGGGGGTCACCGAATGCAGATCAGTGGTGGCGCCGCCAACGTCAAAGACCATCAGGTCGCCCAGCTCCCGGTATAGGGTGATGGCAGCGTTGAGCACCGCACCGGGCACCGGTTGGATGGAGCCCTGAACAAGCTCCCGGATTTGCCCCATTCCCGGGGCATGGACGATATGCTTCTCAAATGCAGCCTGAATCGCCTGACGGGTTGGTTCCACGTTTAACTCGTCTATCCTGGGGTAAACATTCTCCACCAGCACAAGGTCAAATTCACTGCCGCCAAATATTTTGCGGATATCCTCGGTGATGGCGACATTGCCGGCATAGATCAAGGGAATCGGCAGATTCAGGGCCGCAAGCTTGCGGGCATTATCGAGAATGATCTCCCTTTCGCCATAGTCGACACCGCCAGCCAGCAAGATAATATTTGGCATAATCGTCCGGATCTGCTCCAGGTCGCTTTCGGACAAGGGACCCGCTGTTACCTGGTGCAGGACAGCGCCAGCCCCCAGGGCGGCCTCCCGGGCTGCCCGGGCCGTCATGTCATAGACCAGGCCGTGGACGGTCATTTTCAGACCGCCGGCAGCGCTGCTGCAGGCATAGATTGTGTCCCAGGATAACTCCTCGGCGCCGAGATTATTCTGGAGAGCGGCCAGGGCCTGTTTCAGGCCCTGGCGCACATCTCCCTGTTCCACTGTTGTCGGTCCCTGACCCTGCCCAACAAAACAGGGGTCTGTTTCCAGATTGGCGAAACCGCTGACCACCGTAGTGGTGCTACCGATTTCTGCCACGATTACATCGAGTTTCACGGGATCAACTTCCTTACTCGCCGCGGCGTTTTTTGACCAGGAAGCTTGCGACCATGTGTCCATTGCTGCCCCGGCCAAAACCGGCGTCCATGCCCTCTTCCTTGGCGATATCATCAGTTACCTGGGTTCCGCCGGCCACCAGGATGATTTTATCCCGGATTCCTTTTTCCTTACAGAGGTCGTTGAGCCGGCGCATGTTGATGCGGTGAATGTCGGCATGAGTAATGATTGTGCTAATGAGAATCGCGTCGGCTGCTGTTTCAATCGCCGCATCCACTACCTTCTCGATGGAAACGGAAGTGCCAAGATAGTGGCACTGCACGCCGAAACCTTCGATGCCGCCGTGCTTGATGTCGATAATCTCCCGCATACCGACCGAGTGCTCATCCTCGCCGACGGTGGCGCCGACAATGGTCATCGGTTTTTCCTTGATATCAGCGCGAATTTCATCTTCGCTCAAGAGCGGCACTTCCGGCGGAATGTCCAGGGTGGAGGGATCGATGTCGATATCGACCTTGCCCTTCAGCTCCAGAAAGGTGCCTTCCACAGGGTGCATCGCCTGCTTGTTGATAACCTCGGCGTCCTTGATGCCCATCTTCTCCGCCAGGGCAAGGGCAGTATACTCTGCCACCCGCAGACTGGTGGGGAAGAATAGATTCATGCTGACCACGCCGTCGGCATACCATTCCACCTCGGGGCGCAGCAGGCCCTGCTCCCGATGCTCGGCCTTGGCCGCCATCCGCTGATTAGCATTATCCTCTTCATCAAGTTCATCGATATAGACAATCTTGTCGGGGTTGCACAGGGTGCAGCCGTCGATGAGATCACAGGGCTTCTGGCCGGCGCGGATGTTGTTGCGGCCATAGTGGTGACAGACCGGCGCCAGGTAATCTTCATCCCGGGGAGTGATTGTATCAACGCCAATGCCGCCGTCCATATGGCGGACGATGCCGTCGGCATTGCGCTGGGGATAATAACCGGAGTCCACGAAGAAACCCTGCTCAACGGCTTTGAAGTAGCCGCCAACTTCCAGCATTTCCTCCAGGAAGAGGATTGCCCGCTCTTTGAGCTCCCGCACCCGCTCCCGGAGCACGCCATCTTTTTTGAGCTCCACCAAGTCTTGAAGACCGTCGAGGCCAATCAGGGCCTGCTTGGCAGTGTTGACAGCGGCAACCGAGTTATAATGCCAGGGCACGTTGCGGCCCTCATCGGGGGTAATGGTGCTCTGGATGTCAACGCTGGTCAGCCGGGAGATCATCAGGTTCAAAGCATGGGTTACGGTGACTTCCCGGGTGCAGGACTCCATGTACTTGGTGTTCATCTGGGCCCGCATCTTGTATTCGCCGAACAATTCCCGCAAAGCCACGGCGTACGGCAGATCCAGATACATGTTGGGCGCCGGTGTGGCTGTAGGGGGAACCGTGGATAAACTGATATTTTCTTTCTTCATGCCAACCTTGACCGAGTAGGCGGCATTGATGCCGTGCTGAACCATCAGCTCGGGCATAACCTTCCAGGCTTCCCGGGCGGTTGCGTTGGCGTTATGGGCGCCGTCGATCTGCAGCATATCTACCGAAGCCATCAACTTCTTGGCAACGGCAGCATCGACAAATGAACGCAGCATATTGACGTTGCGGTAGAGCACGTTGTACTGGGGATCCTGATGGGCGCCGTTTACCCCTTCTTCGGCGAAAAGCACAGCAATATCCGGGCCAGCAACGCCACTGACATATGAGTGCAAGTTGATGGGGCGACCGACTTCATCTTCGATGATGTCCAAAGCCTTGCGGCTGGCGCGGATTTGCTTGCGGGTGATGGGCACGCCGCCCACCCCTTCGGGTGTACCTTCAATCAGGCCATCATAATGACTCTGGCCGGCAGTGCGAATGACCATGATATGGTCGGCGCCATGCCAGGCCGCCATCCGCATCCGACGGATATCGTCTTCAAAGCGGCCGGAGGCGATTTCGGAAGTGATAACGCATTCCGGTTGCGGGTCGATATTGCCAAAATATTTGGCAGCCGGTAGCGGCTGGCTGTTGGTCAGTGATTCCGAGACCTGCTTATATTTAAACGGTCCGATCTGGGTGTCTTCCGGCAGGCGCTTGCGCCAGGTCCAGCCTTTGCGGCGCGGACGATAGCTTTCCAGGTCCTGCAGGATTGCTTCTACGTTTAGCTTCACATTCGCTTGCATGTCCATGCTTAATTACCTCCCGCCACTTGTTCTTCCACCTGGTCCCAGAGGCGACCTTCAGCCAGTTCCAAGCCGGCCTCCCGGTAGGGTTTGCCGCTCAGCTCCGCGGCTTTCAGGACCATATGTCCGGCGCCTTTGCCCAAGAGGCCGCGCTGCTCACATTTTTCCACGATGTTCTTGGCCTCGAGACTGCTGAAACCCATCCGCAAGAGGACAGAGCGCTCAATTGCCGGAGATGTATGGGTTTTGGCCAGTTCGGTCATGGGAGTAACAACCTGGTCGAGAAGCTCCCAAAATCGTTGATTAAGCTGTTCGTCGCTGAGGTCGGCCAAATGTTTGCGTCGCTCTTGATAATCGTCTTTTCTTTCCATCTCTACCTGCCTCCTTGTGCTCTCAGTTGTTCCTGCACCCAGTCAATACTAGCCCGACAGTCCTCGGCCAAGAACTTAATGTCCTCGGCGCAGAGGTCGATTGCCTCAAATTGCTTGAGGGCGTTCTTAATGTAAGACTTGCGCAGGTCATCCAAATCAGTTTCCACTGCCTTAATTTGCCGGGGATGTTCGGGAAGAACAATCGTCTCACCCGGCTTGTTTTCCGCCGGGTCTCCGACAGAGATCTTGATGCCGTTGGCCCGGGCAAAGCTCAGCTGTGCGCTGACATGTTTACCGGCGCCAGTGTATTCAGTCTCCTGGACGACAAGGACCTTATCCTGATCCATTTCCGCCGCCAGGGCAATTGCTGCCGCCAATGAAGTGTTGCCCGCCGGGCCCCGTTCCAGGCCTTCCAGTTGGGCGAGGAGTTCGGTAACGTAAAAGGCCTCGCCCTGGGTTATGGTGACATAGCGGTCCATATAGCGTAGCGGCCGGGCAGCGTTCTTGGGCACATCGGCCCGGTCAGGCCAGGTGGCGAAGGGAACGCCAAAACCGGTATGGCCGGTGGTAAAGGATTTGCGGTTGAAATCCTGGTCGCTGGCCATATGCAGCCCCGAAAGGTCAACACTGGCAGCGACGATTTCGACATCCACACAACCGGCCTTGATCAGGCCGCGGGCGGTACCGGTGAGGTTGCCACCACCGGCATGGGTGACGACCACAGTATCCGGCTTAAGGCCATGTTGCTCCCGCAGTTGTTGTTCAATCTCCCAGCCCAGGGTCTCCACCCCGGCAATCGCGTACGGAGTATATAAAGAAGCGTTGAAATAGCCGGTATCCTCCAGGGTGCGTAGGAAAACATAGAATAGCTCCGGCCCCACCGAGAGTTGCAGCACTTCGGCGCCATAGGCTTCACATGCCCGGCCTTTCTCGGCAATCTCGGGCTGGAAAACGCCGCGGCTGTCAAAGGCCTCCTGGACGATAATCGACCGCAGATTCTTCATCGCCGCCTGGGAAGCAACAGCGGCGCCATAGTTGCCACTGGTGGCGGCCACTACGCCTTTGTAACCATGTTTGGCGGCATGATAGACGGCCAGGGCAGCGCGCCGGGCCTTAAAGCTGCCAGACGGATTTGCGGCTTCGTCCTTGAGGAATATCCGGGCGCCTTTACCGGCGGGCGCAAATTTGCGCACCAGCGCTGTAATGTTCTTCAGTTCTAGAAGTGGCGTGTTTCCGACACCGGCATCGCGCTGAATTGACACTACCTCGTCGAGACTGTAACCAGCTTCCTTCATCATGCCCTCATAGTCGAAGGCCAGTTTGCCCATGGTATAGCGGCTGTAGTCCATACCGACGGCCTGCTTCATAATGTCATTGCGGCGGTCCATTACTGCCTTGTATGAGTTGTCAGTCATTGTCTCCGCCTCCCATCAGCTGGCGCACCTTGACGCCGATCTCAAGAAGTTCCGGCACAGCTTCGCCGAAGTCATGGGTATAGCGGGGCATGACTGCAACTAGTTCGCCCCTCAGTACACGACCGCTGAGGGTGCGGATTTCCGCCTCGCTCCCGGGACTGGCTTGACTAACCAAAAAACCTTTGGCCAGCATCACCAAGGGTGTGTCGGCGGTATCGGCGGGCACCTGGGGCGCCCGCTCGCCGGCAGCGAGGACCTGGTGACGTATTTGCACCCAGGTTCCTGCAGCTACTGTATCCAAAGTCAATACCTCCTAGCGCTTAATCAGTTGACGAATATCGCCGAGAATTGCCGGTGGCAGAGGCAGGTCGATCATTGAGACCAGACCGGCAGGCGCATTAATCACGTTGGGAATTGAGTTCACGGCGACGGCGATTGTACCAATGCCGCCAGGGATTTCCGGCTTGATGGCCAGGTTGACATCGGGCTCACCCTTGATCCAGATGTAATCGCCGGTGTCAACGCCTTCGGCCTCGGGACGCACCTGCTGGGGATGCTCCATGGTGATAAGCGTCTTGCCATCTTTGATGCCATAGGCAATATGTTTGCAGCCGGCAACCATACCCGGAGCCACTTTCACATGCGGGGTCTCCCGGTGAGTTTTGGAGATAATCGGCTCTTTAGTTTGCTTGATTTCATCTAATTCCCAACCCAGTGCCTTGGCGACCATTGCCATGGACTCGGGGAAGCCGACGTGGCCAACCACGGTGCCTGCTTCGACACCGGCCTTGAATTCTTCGGGGCTGATGCCGACGCCCTGGGTCCGCATAACGGTGGGGCCAAAGGGTGAAAGGTCGTTGATCCGCGCAGCCTTGATTTCGGTTACGTTATAGCAAACGCCGGTCATGGCCACAATCAGCAGGTCGAGGACAAAACCGGGGTTGATACCGGTGCCCAGCACTGAGACATTGTTTTCCCGGGCCAGTTTGTCAATTTTCTCAGCCAGTTCTGGCTGCTGTTGCTGAGGATAGGCCATTTCTTCGGCGATACAAATGACATTCTTTTTCGCTTCGATAGCCTGAACCAGTTGGGGATATACTTCCTCTGTGAAGGAGCCGGTAGCGACGATAACCAGGTCGGCGTCGGCTTTGAGCGCTTCGGCAGCGTTGTTCACAACCTTGGCATTGCTCGCCACACCAAACAGCTCGTTCAGGGTTTTACCCTGCTTGTTGGGATCGACATCAATCGCGGCCACACTTTCGGCGCCGGTTTTGCTGCCCAGCAGCTTAACCATACCGCCACCCATGGCGCCAAGACCCCAGTGAATAACTTTAACTGTCATTAAAAATACACCCCTTTTCATGGATTATGTTTCCCCAATTACCAAATGCAAAAACCGTACCATCGGCAGGTAAAGCCTTTTATTACGGGAAGGGACAACACTGCCAACTTTTTTGCACCAATCAACCGCCACCTTTTTTGCACCATGCCCATTCGGGGACGGAGGTTAAATGGGCACGGCTTGAGATGCGCCAATCGAGAACCGTCCTGAATTGGCATCGCACGAACCCAGACATAGAATCGTACATCTCGCTTGCGGAAAACGTACAATACTTATATAATTGTACCGGAGGTGATTTCTTTGAAACCCCGCAAGTACAAAGAAGGTACGGTAGTAACGGCCACTGAGTTGAAGCAGAATTTCGGCAAATACCTGGATTTTGTCGAGGCGCAAAATGATGTGGTAATCAGCAAAAACGGACATAAGGTTGCCCGGCTCACCCCTTATGTAACGGATATCGAGCAATACTTCACCATCCGGGAAAAGGCGTTGGATTACCAGTACGGCGGCAAGAAGGTGTCGTATCAAGAATTCATGGAAATCTACGAGAAGAGCACGCTGCGGATGGAGTTTATTAACGGCGAGATTTATCTCCTGGGCTCACCCAGCATCGGTCACCAGGAGATTCTGGGTCGTCTGTATTTGCAGTTCCATGAATCCTTTAAGGGCAACAAATGCCGGGTGTTTTTTGCTCCCTTCGACGTACATTTTCACAAGATAGACTTTAAGGAACCGGATGTAATGCAGCCGGATATCCTGGTCGCCTGCGACCTGGAAGGCAATATTAGCGAAAAAGACCGGTATATGGGGACCCCGACGTTGGTGGTTGAAATTCTCTCCGACAGCACCCGCACCAAGGATATGGTCGACAAGCTCAGCACCTATATGCTCTCCGGTGTTGAGGAATACTGGCTATTTGACCCCAAGCAGGAGAGCGTGATGATTTACTCCTTTGCCAAGCACGAGATTGACAGCTGCAAGGCATATGAACGGGGCGATACTGCTCAGTCGAAAGTGTTTGCTGGGTTGCAGGTCGACGTTGAAAGCCTGTTCACCAACCTGCTCTAGGGCCACTCGAGGACGGTTCTCGATTGGCATAACAGAAAAAGCGCCTCGGGGCGCTTTTTCTGTTATGCTGGAGTCATTTCGGCCTGGTGCTGACGGGCCCAGTGCCGGTGCTGGCCAATTGCCTTGATAAACTCCTGGGCCAAGCCGCCGAGGTCCTTAGTGTCGCGGACGGTGACAACACCCAGCTCAGTGACGACATCGCCGGACGATTCCGGTCCGGCCATGGCCACATCCCGAATCCCCGACACGGCCAGCAGATCGCAGCCTTCGTTGGCGGCGGCTACCGCCTTGTAATGCTTGAATGCTTCGTTGACAAAGCCCAGGGCATCGCCCTGAAGGAGCAGGCTTTCGACGCACTTTTTGCCTCCGGCCACATACACAGCATCGTACATCACCGAAGATGTGGTCCACCAGTTGTGGCCTGCCTCCAACTCCTGTCCGTCTTCACTGGAGAGCATACCCTGGTGCTTGGAGACAAGCTCCACAACTACGTCGGCGGCCCGCAACTGGTCCATGACCTGGGAAACCTCTTGGTAATTGAAGCCGTTGTCGGCGAGGATTGCCACCCGCCGGGTGGCTGCAGACATCGGTGTATTCAGCTGGCTGACAGCCGGCGAGTTGTCGCTAACGCCGGTGCCCCCGGGCTGGGATGGTGGCTTGACGCCAATCCCCTGGGCAATCTGCTTGGCCAGTTCGCCATCGACGTTGTTGAACAGATGGACAATCTGCTCCCGGATACATTTATCCTTCACCTTGCCTACCTCAAAATGGAAGGCATCGATGATATGCTTTTTCTCCGGCTCGCTCATACTGTTCCAGAATAAAGTTGCCTGACTGAAGTGGTCCATAAAGCTTTGGCTGCGGGCGCGGATTTTCTTACCATCCACCTTCTCCGCGTAATGGACGTATCCGCCCTGGGCCTCCGGCGCCGGTGTCGGCGCGTTCTGCTGCAGGCTGTTGGGTGCGTAACTTACCTTCCCCCGATCAATGGTCATCCGGTGGTAGCCGTCCCGCTGGTTGTTATGGACCGGAGCCAACGGCCTGTTGATGGGAATCTCGTGGAAGTTGGGTCCGCCCAAACGGATGAGCTGGGTATCCATGTACGAGAAGAGGCGGCCCTGAAGCAGGGGATCGTTGGTGAAGTCAATTCCCGGCACCACATTGGCCGGGTGGAAAGCAACTTGCTCGGTCTCGGCGAAGAAATTGTCGGTGTTCCGATTCAGGACCATTTTGCCGATTTTCTGTACCGGCACAATCTCCTCGGGCCAGAACTTGGTGGCGTCGAGAATGTCGAAGTCGAAGTCAAACTCCTGACTTTCATCAATCATCTGCACGCCCAGTTCATATTCGGGATACTGGCCCATCTCAATGGCCTCCCAGAGATCGCGACGGTTGTAGTCAGGGTCCTTGCCCGCCAGCTTTTGGGCCTCATCCCAGACCAATGAGTGAACGCCTAACATAGGTTTCCAGTGGAATTTAACAAACCTTCCTTCGCCCTGCTCATTGACAAAGCGGAAGGTATTGACGCCGAACCCCTCCATCATCCGATAGCTGCGGGGAATCGCCCGGTCCGAGAGTAGCCACATGATCATCGGGGTAAGCTCCGGGGTGTTGGCGACAAAGTCCCAAAAGGTGTCATGGGCCGCCGAGGCCTGGGGCATCTCATTATGGGGCTCCGGCTTGATGGCATGGACGATGTCGGGGAATTTGATTGCATCGTGGATGAAAAATATCGGAATGTTATTGGCCACCAAGTCGTAATTGCCCTCTTCGGTATAGAACTTGGTGGCAAACCCCCGGACGTCCCGGACGGTATCTGCTGAGCCCCGAGACCCAACCACGGTGGAGAAGCGCACAAACACCGGGGTCTTCTTAGCCGGATCCTGGAGAAAACCAGCTTTAGTGTAGGTCGCCATCGACTCATAGGGCTGAAAATAACCATGGGCGCCAAAGCCCCGGGCGTGGACAACCCGCTCGGGAATCCGCTCGTGATCAAAATGGGTCATCTTCTCCCGGAAGTGGAAGTCCTCCATCAATGTCGGGCCGCGCTCGCCTACCTTCAGCGAATCGTCAGTATGGGACACCCGGAGGCCCTGATTGGTGGTGAGCTTCTCGCCAGCATGGTCGGCGCGAAACTGGGTGAGCTGTTCTATCTTGGTCTTATCGGTGATTTCCGTCTGTTCCTTTTGGACCTTATCCATCGTTGCACCCTTTCCAAATTATTCTCCCCTTAGTGTGCAACCTCTGGCAAGTTCTTATGCCCGTGATTAAGACAGTTTTGCGGACTGGCTCACGCAGAATAAAATTCCTCAGAGTAAACTTCACCGTCAAGCATACCGCAAGACAGAACATATGATTGTTTTACAATAGCAGCTGGACAACTGCTTCAGGTATTGTTAGCCCTTAATTCCTCATTATCCTATCCGGTTGATATCTGTTAACTATCACCAGAGAGATTATTGTTGGCATGACTACTGCCACCAATGAAACCAGCAAATTGATAACAAGAATGCTTATCCCTAAATTGATAATGGCGAAACTGAACATAAAGTTAACTGCCAGTATCAACAGTAGGGAAACAAGTGTTGCTAACCCAGCAATGGTTAATACCTGAATACCTGACTCAGTTAAAATTAATTTAGTTAGTTCTGCCCGTGTCAATCCATTCGCCTTTAAAAGTGAAATCTCATATTTACGGCTCATCATATTGTTAGTGTGGATTATCGCCATCAGCAAAAATATAATGACAAGAACCACTAAAACAACCGAAAGCGCAACCTGGCGGACGTTCCCTATCAATGAATTCCTGGCATTAATGTCTTGGTATTCACTAGCCGTACGAAAATTTGGGTTTATGGTGGCAACACTATCTCTGAGCTGCTGAACCAAGTTATAGCTTTTTGCATAAGCAACATAGAAACTGGGAAACCATTCATCTTCGGGCTGTCCATGCTGGGACTGAGTTTCATTTAAAATTTCCATCATCAGCGAATGAGGTATAAATATAACATTATTTCCATGATCAGTGTATTGGTTTGTTACCAGATCATCCAAAACACCTGCCACCTGGAACTTAAAATTTTCAACCACGAACTCGTCTAGCTTTACCGAGTAGGCACTACCCTCTTCATCCACTGTTGCTTCGGCAACTTGATAATCACCCGTCGGAATACAAGCTTGCACATTCAAGACAACATCTTGCGCCAGAGAATCTATTTCCAGGACCTCAGCGAATTGTGCTGATATATATATTGGATCCTGAATCGTGGCTGGAGAGGCTATCTCAAGCCTGTTATCTAAATTTTGTTCCGGGAAATATGGCAATAGAGAATAGACATCATAAGGGGGGGTATTCATTATATTAAAGTTATACTCTCTACCATTAACACTGATGGTGGACAAGTCACCGGCTCTCTGATGAGAAAATGAACGAAACTCTATAAAAGGGTAGATAGAATCAAGTTGTACGATTTTGGCCAATGCTTCAGCTTCTTGAGCATCAACGGGCATATTAGCTTCGTCATACAAAACCCGTCCCGCGCCAGAAGCCATATTAGATATATACACCTCACGCGAGGACATCTGCTCGATTAGGGCTTCTGATCCCTCAATAAATGCTTCTCCGAAGTTAAATGCTGCTGCACTAAACGCGATGGCAATTGCACATATAGTAGTCATCAAGCTCTTTTGAAAGTGGTGTTTTCTTGCGGATTTTTTTGCATAATTGTAGAAAAAACCAAGCCCGAACATCCGTGATGACGCGACTTGATTGGTAGTGGTGTCTTGGTGTGTTAAACTTAACAAATCGGCGCCTTTAACTGGGTTTAGTTTTGTGTTCTTAATTTCGTAAATTACATCGGCCTGATTGTAGATTTCTGCGTTGTGACTAGCGATAATCACTTTTTTTGAATCTTCGTGGGCCATCCGCCGCAGAATTTTCATAATACGTTGAGAATTAGTTGTATCTAAAGCGGATGTCGGTTCGTCGGCGACAATTATATCCGGCTGTTTGGCAAGGACACATGCTAAAGCAGCTCGTTGTTGTTCCCCGCCCGACAATCGCCTGGGGTAATGATTCAGATGTATGCCCGGCAGCTCGACATAGTCCATATAGTCCCGCACATTTTTGTCGCTAATCGGTATGTTGGCTATGGATGCCGATAATATAATGTTTTCCTTAATTGTCAGGTTATCTATCAAATTATTGTCTTGAAATATAAAACCGATTCTCTTTTTTCGGAGCTCACTGGTAACAACATCACTAGTTAAATCGATAGAGTTTCCATCTAATTGATAATGGTACTGGTCATTCGAAGAAATTAGGCCGATGTGGTATAACAGTGTTGATTTGCCACTGCCGCTTTCACCGATAATCGCGGTAATTCTGCCGTCCAATAGGTCAATAGCACCGTCGACAATTAAATCCCTGTCAAATCTAATGTTAATATTGCTTAGCCTGAGCATATCGACCCCTCCCTTTTAGGTAAATTGCTAGAGCATCCCCGCCAAAGGGCGGGGATGCTCTAGCGGCGAAGTCTGCGATTTGCGATCTAAGGAAACAAAATACTAAATGAGCCTTCCTGCACGTTCGAGCCTTGGAAAAACCAGTATTCACCGTACGCGTATCCTACTCCAGTGAAATTTATAATTTCATACTCTCCCCTAAAAGTAGATGGTCGATCCAAGCCATAATCAAACCATGCATCATGCACCCATCCTGTTACAACGTTGCCATAAGCGGAAAATCTTACCCACTCATGTCCGTGCCAACGAGTCTGAGATTTTGTAGTATTGGATGCGCTAGCTATATCGGCCAAGCTCGCGAAGATAAGTGTCATAAGAATAACAACAGCAATAACCTTAAAAACCTTGTTTTTTCCCATTATAATACAACCTTTCTTTATTTTCAATTCTTGGCCTGCAATGTTAGCAAACTATGACCACCTCCCGTTACATGCTTCTACCTGCACGCAACAATGCTCCTCCGATGAGACACAAGTTGATAGGAAGTTATGCCGTAAGCAGAATGCACTAGAAAAATACAGAATGTTACTTAAGCTTACCCCCCCCCCCCCCGAAAAAGGTCAAGCTAAATCGTGCAACATAATTCACCATTTTCCGACATTAATGCTGCATGTAAAGTATACCAAACTCGATTGGCATAAAAACAAACGGGAACCGCTCACAGTAACGGTTCCCAGTTCTAACATTTATGATTTATCCGCAGTAAGCGCCCGGACCAGCATGATTGCGGGACAAAAACGCTAAAAGATCCCACCAATTGAGAACCGTCCTGTTTTGGCATTTTACAAGCCATGTCGCTTCAGTTTATACTGCAGGGCCTGGCGGGTGACGCCCAACATCCGAGCCGCCCGGGTGATATTGCCGTTATAGCGGTCCATAGCCCGGCGAATCAGGCGGCGCTCCACTACGTCCAGGGCCTCGGGGAGGGTGAATTCCTCCAAATCCGAACCGTCGTCCCGGGAGCGCTGACCCAAGAGGTGTTGGGGAAGGTGCGGGACATCAATCACCTGTTCGTCGCCCAGGACGTTCATCGCCCCTTCAATGATATGCTCTAACTCGCGGACGTTGCCTGGCCAGGCGTAGGTGCGGAACAATTCCGCCACCGCCGGCGATACTCCCTCTACAGAAAGCCCGAATTCTCGGTTATATTTGTCAACAAAGTGCCTGGTCAACAAGTCAATATCTTCCCGACGGCGTACCAGTGGCGGTAAAGTGATATTAACCACCGCCAGTCGGTAGTATAGGTCCTGACGCAGAGTGCCCTGGGCAATCGCCGCCTGGGGTTGGACATTGGTTGTAGCAATTACGCGCACATCCACGGGCACCTCTTTCATTCCCCCGACTCGGCGCACGCGGTGTTCCTGTAAAACCCTCAGAATCTTGGCCTGAAGATCAATGCCCATGGAATTTATTTCGTCTAGAAGCAAGGTGCCGCCGCTGGCCTGCTCCAGCAGACCGGGCCTATCCACGGCGCCAGTAAAGCTTCCTTTGACGGTGCCAAAGAGAATCCCCTCCAGCAGTGAGCCAGGGAGGGCGGCGCAGTTTTGGGCAATGAACGGGCCCTGGCGGGCGCTGGCATTGTGAATGCTCTGGGCCACCAATTCCTTACCGGTGCCGGTTTCGCCGTAAACTAATACCGGCGAGACGGTGCGGGCTGCTCGGCGGGCCAACTCCAATTGTTGCTGAAGAGCAGGGCTTTCGCCGATTATATCTTCAAACGTAAAGCCCTGGGGCTGCTTGCGGGCACCTTGTTTCTTAGTGTAAAGCTGTTGCTGCAAATCGATGACCTTGCGGGCCAGATCTTCCATCCGGGTAACATCCTTGGCCACCTCCAACACCCCGATAAACCGGGAACGATGCCAGAGGGGAATTGTGCTGTTCACGGAAGTAATTCTCTGTCCCTTATGGTTATGGTAGGTCTGCACTTGATCATATATCGGTTCCCGGGTGCGGAGCACCCGAAGGATTGTACTGGTCTCAGGGGTCAGGGATGGAAACATCGTCAGGACATCGGTGTTAATGACCTGGGAATAGTCCATGCCTTCCATTTTTGCCAGCGTCGGGTTGTAGAAAACAGTCCGGCCATGCTCATTCACCACGTGTATACCCTCGTCAATGGCGTTGAGGATTGCCGTCATTTCACTGGACGAGCGGTCGCTCTCGGTAATCATTAGCAGTGTATAACCAGCCCAACCGTCGGCGGTGATGGTCAGAGTCCGCCCCTCCAGGTCGATGTCTTGGGGCAAGTTGCGGCTCCAACCATCCAGAGCAGCGGGCAGAGGATTACCTAACTCCAACTTCAGCCCTTCCAAAAGCTCATGGGCGCCGGTACTGGCGTACACTAAATTGCCCTGTCCATCCAGGACCAACAGAGCAGGAAATCCGGTTTTATCTATCAGACTGGCTAAATCAAGCATAAAGAAAACACCCCCTGACATAGCTTTAATTAGCCATTGGGGGCGCTTATTCCTGCTGAAAAGGGCTGGAATAACATAACTTTAACGTCTATCCAGCTCAGTGGGGTAATGAATATATTTGCTAATGCCAAGCATTATGGCCAGGGCCAGCCGCCGCTGGTATTCCGGTTGTTGAAGCAAGGTCCGCTCCCGGGGGTTGGAGATAAACCCCACCTCTACCAGGCTGCCGATCCGGGTGCTCTCCCGAAGCAAGTAGTAGTCGCCGGAAGCAACCTGACGGCTGGTGTCTGTAAACCGGGTCAGGAAAAACTGTATATCTTCCGCCAACAGCTTGCCGCCGCCATACCCTTCCTGAAAAAAGGTCTGCGCGCCATACCAAACGGACGAGCCAATGGCGTTACAATGGATCATGATAATCACATCCGGCTGGCTCTGCTCGACTACTGCCAGACGCCGCTGATAATCTGCGCGTTTCCGGGTCATATCGCCAGGGTCGTCTTCGCCAATCAGACTGTAGTCCCCATACCTGGTCATGAGCACCCGATACCCTGTGGCTAGCAAGACCTCCCGCAAAGCCAGGGCCACTTCCAAGTTTATGTCCTTCTCCAGCACCCCGTCCCGCTCGGCACCGCCATCATACCCGCCATGGCCGGGATCTATAACCACTAACGGCGGCAAAGAGCTGTTTTCAGTGGTAATCGGTACAGTTGGCTGGGCAAGGATAGTCGCCAGGACCAGGACAACAGCAAGCCCGGCGCCCAACACAATTCGCAGCTGCAGCGGCATTGCGCCTGGTCGCATTCCCTCACCTCCCTGCTGATATATATGTTGTATATGCTAAATTATTAGCAGGAATGTCTGTGGACAATAAAGAATTGTTTCTATATACGACCGGTATCTATCCAGAGAGGTGATATAAATGAAGCGTTACTCTTTCCATCCCCGGGGCAGACTAATTTGCTATATTTTTTTGATTCTCCTCGGCCCCCTGATTGCCCTGGCTGGAATGCTGGCCGGCACCAGGGTCGGCCTCACCCACTTTCTGCCTATTTATGGGGTGGTTTCTCTGATTTTTGTTCTGGAAATATTCCAGCACCTAACGGTGACTAATGAGGGCATCGAATACTACTCGCTTACCAAGCGCGCTCGCCTGAGCTGGGACCAAATTAAAACTGTTGAACTCCGGCAAATTGGCCATCGTCAGGCCCTTTGCTTCGCGGTTAAACCTGTTGTCAGGCCCCGGCCGGAGGCAATCAGCGCCGATTTTATCATGACATATAACCCTGACCCTGTGCTTTTGGCCTGGATCAAACAACGCTGGGGTCAGATTGACGGTCTTGAGAGCAAAGAAAAGAGCGCCTGAGGGCGCTCTTTTACTGGGGCTGATACATCCCCTGGCTCTTCATGTAGTTAAAGATCTGTTCGCCATGCTGTTGTTCCTCTTTTTGGATGTGGTTGAGGACGTCTCTGGCGTTGCTGTCCTGGAACTCAAAGATCGCTGTATTGTATGTGCTGGACACATATTTTTCGGTCATCAACATATCGTTGCAAAGAGCCGCGTCATTTTCGTCATATGACTGCTTGCCCGAGCCAGAAGCCTGCATCTGGAATGAATTTGATTGCCCTTTGGCGACCTGTTGTCCCTTTTGTTGCTGGCCTTGCTGCTGTTGCTGACCTTGTTGCCCCTGTTGTTGCTGGTTAGTGGCGGGAATCTGGCCACTGAGCATCTGGGTTACTGAGTTCAGATGTTCTTTTTCTACCTGGGCAATATCGTTGAACAGTTGTTTCAGCTGTGGATCCCGAGCCTGATTGGCATAACTCTGATACTTTTGAACGCAAATTTCCTCATGCTTTTGTTGATCTTGAAGTAGCGCTGTTTCTTTCTGGGTTAATTGCAGCACACAAACACCTCCATGTTTTTTATAGTGTTTGTGAAAGACCCCGGTTTAATGCGTCAGCGACCACCTATTCGCCTTGCGAATAGGTGATTTCGATTTCGGTGAAGCCAAGATTGCCAAGGAACGCCGCGATCAGGGCTTCCGCCTGGGTGGCTGCCTGAAGCAACAGGCCCCGTTCCACAGCTTCCATTTCCATCCGTTGCTTTTCGTTAGGCAGGACGGAATACAGGTCTTCGAAATCCAGCTTGTTGAACAGTGCAGAACTCTGATCATAGATGTAAACGTCATCCTCATTGAGGACGCTGTCGGTAACCCGTGGCTGCGGCAAAACTATTTCAATCGCCTGCTCCGGGTCAATCGCCACCGAAATTGCCTCCAAATCGACACCCGCTTTCACATAGCCGGTGTACATGAGCATAAAACTCTTGGTGGTAAACGGCAGTGTCATATTACGAAACTTTATATTATCTTCCCAGGCCACCACATTGGTATAGTTATAGCGGGCTGTGGCCAACTCTCCCAGCATTGCAATCTGCTCCTCCACCAGCTGCGTAGTTACAGTGGAACCACTAACGGTGTTTTTTGTTACATACAGATAAGATGACAACCCAACTACAACAACCAGCAAGAGGATAATCACCAGATTTTTTAGTTTACGCATCTTTCTCCCCCCTCATTTGAAACTGACAGCAATGGGCCCATTTGATTATACCAGTGTTTGGCGTCAGATTGTGACAAAAAAACAAACAAATGTTTGGTTTGGAGGTGAGGATTTATGAAGCGGGATTTCGGCTTGGTCTTGACCGGTGGCGGTGGTCGCGGCGCCTACCAAATTGGCGCTTGGCGGGCGCTAAGAAGAGCTTGGCCTGGACACACGCATTGGCGCTGTGGCCGGCACCTCTGTTGGCGCGCTGAATGCGGCCCTTTTTACCCAGGGTGATTACCAGCGGGCCGAGCAGGCGTGGCTGAGCATCAGCCCGGAGCAGGTGTTGCATGTAGATATATGAAACCATTTCCTTAGTGAACTATAATCTGCTACCTTGTACAGGTTGTGGCCAATGTTTTCATTCCAAACAATGCTGCCAGGATGATGACTTTAACCATCTGCATAAGCTTATGAACACAGCTGACGGCCTGATTGTTGTCAGTGCTCACTATGCTCCCATTCCGTCGAAGTTGGCAATCCTGTTGGAGAAAGCAGAGCAAATCGCCTTTTTGGGTCGATTCCATGGCGACCTTTGCCGCTCTTCCCTCTTTGGCAAACCTGCTGCAATAATCGGCCACGGCGGTGGCACTGAAGAGATTATGAACGGTTATAAAACCGTTGTCTTAAAAGCAATTGCCAACGCCTTGATGTATCCGATTGACATGGACATTATCCGCATAGGCGACGACCGGGACCCGGGGGTAGTCTTCCCCGTGGCGAAAGTGAGCAAAGACCCCGATTCTCCGTTCCCCGTTCAGGAATACGACTGGCCGGATATCCAACGCCGTATCACTCCAATCGTGCAGGCGCTCGCCGGGCGTATGCTAAATCAGGACGGTTCTCAATTGGCATAGTATAAACAAAGCCCGCCTACAAGAGTAAATAACCCGGTCTTCTTTTGGGAGAATGTGAGCAGTAGGCGAAAAAGCAACTCATTCTTTCGTGGGTGCCAATCGAGAACCGTCCTCGATTGGTGCGAAAAGACTCTGTGGGTGTCCACAGAGTCTTTGGTTTTGCTTTTTTTTAACGCTTGGAGAATTGGGGTGCACGGCGGGCTTTCTTGAGGCCGTACTTTTTCCGCTCGGTCATCCGTGGGTCACGGGTGAGGAAGCCGGCTTTCTTAAGGGTCGGGCGGAGCTCGGCGTCTGCTTTGAGCAGGGCGCGGGCGATTCCGTGCCGGATTGCGCCGGCCTGACCGCTGATGCCGCCGCCATCAACGTTGGCGAATACATCATAAGTGCCGATGTTCTGGGTTGCTTCGAGAGGCTGGGCAACGATCAGCTTCAGGGTTTCAAGACCGCCAAAGTAATCGTCGATATCCCGCTTGTTGATAACAATCTTACCTTCGCCAGGGACCAGACGGACCCGGGCGACTGCGTTCTTCCTACGACCGGTACCAATGTACTGAACTTGAGCCATTATTTACACATCCCCCTTTCCTTAACCTCTTGGTTCCCATTTTTCGGGCATCTGGGCGGCATGGGGATGGTCCGCGCCTTTGTAAACCCGGAGTTTCTTGAGCATTGCCCGACCCAGCTTGTTGTGGGGGAGCATGCCCTTGACGGCCAGGTGCAGTACCCGCTCGGGATGCTTCTGCATCATGGTCGCGAAGTTGGTTTCCTTTAGTCCACCGGCATAACCGGTGTAGCGATAATACTTTTTGTCTTGGGCTTTGTTACCGGAAACAACGACCTTTTCAGCGTTTATGATGATAACGTGGTCCCCGGTATCAACGTTAGGGGTAAAAACTGGTTTGTGTTTGCCGCGCAACAATGTGGCGACTTCACTGGCCAGGCGACCAAGGGTTTTGCCCTCGGCGTCAACCAACAGCCATTTACGTTCAATCTGACCTGGTTTGGCCAAAAATGTGGTGCGCATGTTTTCCCTCCTCGGTGAATTCTGTGCAAAATCCGGGGCTCACGGATTTTAGCATATCCTGAATCATTTTATTATAGCTGCGCCAGCCTGTCAAGGGAAGGGCGATATATAACCCGTTCCAGGAACAGTCCGGCAGCAGGCGCAGTTGGTCCTGTTAGTTTTCGGTCCCGGGCAGCCAGAGCCGCGGCCACTTCCGGGGCTGAGCGTTTGCTAAGGCCACACTCGGCAATGGTGCCGGCGATAATTCGCACCATGTTATACAAGAAACCATCGCCATAGACGGTCATCACAACCCAGTGCCCGCGCCGCTGAGACCAGATATGCTGTAACGTGCGCACTGTGCTGGCGACTGCGGAACCGGCGGCCTGAAAGGCCTGGAAATCGTGGCGGCCACGCAGACAGGCTGCTGCGGCATTCATGGCTTGAAGATCCAATGGCTTCGGAATATGCCAACAATAGTTGGCTGCAATTGCCGGCGCATGGGAACGGTTAAAGAAAAAATATCGGTAAATTTTTCCTTTGGCAGCGTACTGGGGATGAAAATCTTCCGGCACTTCTATGGCCCGCACCACCCGGATATCCCGGGGCAGATTGCCATTTAAGGCCGCTGCCAGCCGCTCCACGGGAAAGGGCCGGCTGCGGTCAAAGGCGACAACCTGGCCGCGGGCATGAACGCCAGCGTCGGTGCGACTGGCTGCTTTGGTTGACACAGAAGCGCCCATTATGGTTGCCAGCGCTGCTTCCAAACGAGCCTGAACCGAGTCGCCGTTAAGCTGGAACTGATAGCCGCTATAGCGGGAACCATCATATTCTAGAATCAGGGCACAGCGCCCTAGAGGCCCAACCATATGACCACCACCATGGCGGCGATAAAGCCACCTAGCGTAAGCCAGTCTTTAGCCCTGATGACCTGGACCCGCATCCTGGTCCGGCCCTTGCCACCGCGGTAGCAGCGGGCTTCCATGGCCAGAGCCAACTCATCGGCCCGGCGGAAGGCGCTGATAAACAAGGGCACCAAGAGCGGTATCATTGCCTTGGCCCGTTTGAGGATGCTCCCCGATTCAAAATCGGCGCCCCGGGCCATCTGGGCCTTCATGATCTTCTCCGCTTCTTCCAGAAGTGTGGGGATGAAGCGCAGGGCAATGGTCATCATCATTGCCAGCTCATGGGCCGGCACGCCTATTGGCCGCAGGGGGTTGAGCAAGCCCTCAATAGCGTCGGTGAGAGCAATTGGTGACGTGGTCAGAGTTAAAAGCGAGGTTGTGGTCACCAACAGCACCAGACGCCAAGCCATCATCAGGCCGGTGATTACCCCGTTGGACTCGATGGTAAACCTCCCCAACTGCACCCAGACCTCGCCGCCCTTGGTGAAGAATATGTGCAGCAGCAAGGTAAAACCAATGATGAAAAACAGCGGCTTCAGGCCCCGCAGCATCAGCTTTAGGGGCAGGCGAGCTGTGAGGATTACCAACAAGGTCAACGCCATCATCAGCAAGTAGCCCCAGGCGGTGTCGGCCAAAAATAAAAATACTATATATGCTGTAATCAGGCCAATCTTTATCCGGGGCTCGAGATTGTGCATAAAGGACTCGCCTGGATAATACTGGCCGATTGTTATTCCTTTAAGCATTGTTTCCGCCCCCCCTTCCAGGTCCGGATGGCAGCCCGCACCTCTTCAAGGGTCAGGAGATTGTTGGGCAGATCATAGCCTCGGGCTGAGAGCTCCAACATCAGACGTGTAAGCGGGGGCACGTCCAGGCCAATGGCCTGCAACTCCTCAGCACGGGTGAATACCTCCCGGGGCGTACCCTGGGTGTGGATTGTCCCTTGATCCATGACAATGATCCGGTCAGCAAAGGTAGCGACCTCTTCCATACTGTGGGACACAATAATCATTGTCAGCCCCTGTTCGCTGTGGATGCGCCGTAAATGGGAGAGGATTTCCCGACGGGAGCGGGGGTCCAACCCGGCGGTGGGTTCATCAAGAATTAACACTTCCGGCGCCATGGCCAACACACCGGCCACGGCAACCCGCCGCATTTGCCCGCCGCTAAGCTCAAAGGGCGAACGGTCCTTTACCGCTTCGTAATCTAGGTCCACTGCTGCCAATGCCTCACGAACCCGTTCGGTTACCTGGTCCGGGCTCAACCCAAGATTCTTGGGACCGAAGGCCACGTCTGCAGCTACAGTTTCTTCAAACAGTTGATGTTCGGGATACTGAAAAACCAGCCCGACCTTTTGCCGAAGCTTCTTCAGGGAAGTGCCCTTTTCAGCGGTGTTAATACCCTGAACCTCAATCCTGCCGCTGGTCGGTTTGAGCAGTCCGTTGAAATGTTGAATCAGGGTGGACTTGCCCGAGCCGGTATGGCCAATCAGGCCAACGATTTCGCCGTCTTTAATTTCCAGATTGACATTACGTAGCGCTTCAACGGCAAAGGAAGTGCCAGGAGAATACATG
This sequence comes from Bacillota bacterium, assembly GCA_009711825.1. Classification (NCBI taxonomy): domain Bacteria; kingdom Bacillati; phylum Bacillota; species Bacillota bacterium. Next base: position 45,550 of record VEMY01000003.1, read on the forward strand.
TGCCCAAGATTGGTGGCGATTATTGACATAAATGCATCACCATCTCATCTACAGTCAGTATGTCGTCGGGGAGGTCAAGGCCGTCTTCCGCCAGCAACTGGCCAAGGCGGGTAATTACCGGCACATCCAAGTCCAGGTTTTTGAGGCGCTCTGTCTGACGGAAAACATCTTTGGGCTTGCCTTGCATAACAATTGCGCCCTGCTCCATTACCAGGACTCGATCGGCGTGGGCCGCCTCATCCATATGGTGTGTAATCCAGACAGCGGTCATGCCATCCCTGGCATTTAGCTGACGCACAGTCTTTAATACCTCCCGGCGGCCCCGGGGATCGAGCATTGCCGTGGGTTCATCCAACACCAGACAGCGGGGCCGCATGGCTAGGATACCGGCAATCGCAACCCGTTGCTTTTGTCCGCCGGACAAGAGGTGGGGCGCATGGCGGCTGTACTTGGTCATGTCCACCTGGCGCAGCGACTCCCGGACCCGCTCAACAATCTGGACCGACGGCACACCCAGGTTCTCGGGACCAAAGGCAACGTCTTCCTCAACAACAGTGGCAATGAGCTGGTTATCCGGGTTTTGGAATACCATCCCCACCTGTTGACGGATCTGCCAGTAGTGTTCGGGATCCAATGTCGAACGCCCGTTAATCGTCACAGTCCCTGTGTCGGGGGTGAGCAGGCCATTGAGCAGCTTCGCCAGAGTGGATTTCCCGGAACCATTGTGGCCGATAATAACGACAAATTCGCCTTTTTCAATGCTCAGATTAATATCCCTAAGGGCATGAATCCCCTGTTCCTCCCCTGTGCGGTACCAGTAGTTTGCGTCTGTTACCTGTATTAAACTCATACTCTCCTCCCCTGCCGTGGATAAAAAAAGACAGGACAAACAGTCAGCGACCCTGGGGTCCCCAACTGTGACTGACCTGTCCACGGCTTTGATTTAGACCAGTTCCAGAATCGCCTGGGGCGCTCCGTCTCCGCGCCGGGGGGAAGCTTTATAAATTCTGGTATAGCCACCGTTGCGCTCGGCATAACGGGGGGCAATGTCTTCAAAAAGCTTGGTTACCACGTCTTCTTCTAAAACATAGCTGAGTACCTGGCGACGGGCGTGAAGGTCGCCCTTCTTACCCAAAGTAATCAGCTTCTCCACAACCGGCTTGACGGCTTTTGCCTTCGCTTCGGTTGTGGTGATGCGTTCGTTTTTCAAGGCTGCAGTGGCCAGGCCACGCAAGAGGGCACGCCGTTGGTTGGTTGGACGGCCAAATTTGGATTGTGCCACGGGTCTTCCCTCCTTATTCTTCTTCTTGCCTGAGGCTCAGTCCCAGACTATCCAGTTTTTGGACAACTTCTTCCAGGGACTTCTTGCCCAGGTTACGCACCTTGACCATCTCGTTCTCGGTCTTGGCGGTTAATTCGTGCACAAAATTAATGCCAGCCCGCTTTAGGCAGTTATATGAGCGAACCGACAGGTCCAGTTCTTCGATGGGCATTTCCAGCGCTTTGCCTTTTTCCTCTTCTTCCTTCTCAACCATCACTTCGATATCATTTACCGACTGACTGAGGTTGACGAATAAATCCAAGTGTTCTTTGAGAACTTTTGCAGAAAGGCTGATTGCTTCATCAGGACGGATGCTGCCGTCGGTCCACACTTCCAGAGTCAGCTTGTCGTAGTCGGTGACCTGGCCAACCCGGGTGTTTTGAACATGGAAATTGACCCTGCGCACTGGCGAAAAGATTGAATCTACGGCAATTACGCCTATCGGTTGCTCCGGCGACTTGTTTTTCTCGGCTGCGACATAACCCCTGCCGGGGCTGACTGTCAGTTCGGCCTGGAAACGCTCACCGGGTTCCAAAGTGGCGATTAACTGTTCCGGGTTGAGAATCTCAACATCGGCATCGCCGGCGATTATGTCCTTGCCGGTAACGGGACCTTCGCCACTGGCTTCGATCCGCATGGTTACCGGCTCAAACTGGTTCTGGAACATTTTAAATCTTAATTTCTTAAGGTTAAGGACGATCTCAGTGGTGTCCTCAACTACCCCGGGAACGGTCGAAAATTCGTGGAGCACCCCTTCAATCTTGACACTGGTCACCGCTGCTCCCGGCAAAGACGAAAGCAGTACGCGACGCAGACTGTTCCCCAGAGTGGTACCATAACCTCTTTCCAGAGGTTCAACAGTGAACTTGGCATAAAAGTTCTCTTCCGACGAGTCGACACATTCAATACGGGGCTTTTCTATTTCAAGCACTTACACAGACCCTCCCTTTCTTAATTGACTCGAGGGTGGTTTTAACGAGAATAACGCTCAATGATAAGATGCTCTTCGATTGGAACATCTTGGACATCTTCGCGACGTGGCAGCGCCAATACGGAGCCGCTGAGGTTTTCCGCGTTCTTTTCCAACCACTCGGGATGAGTATGCTGGGCCGCGAACTCACGGATGTCTTTGAACTTGGGCGAGCTTGCGCTCTTTTCCAGAACGGTGATTACGTCGCCAACTTTGCACTGGAAGGAAGGAATATTGACCTTCTTGCCGTTGACGAGGAAATGACCATGCCGGACTAGTTGTCTTGCCTCGGGGCGGGACAGCGCAAATCCGAGACGGAAAACCACGTTGTCCAGACGGGTTTCCAAGAGTTGAAGCAGGATTTCGCCGGTTACTCCCTCGCGACGGTTAGCTTCCTCATAGTAGCTGCGGAACTGACGTTCCATAACACCGTAAATACGGCGCACTTTTTGTTTTTCCCTGAGCTGGATACCAAACTCGGTCTCTTTACGCCGACGCTGCCCATGTTGTCCCGGCGGATAAGTCCGACGGTCGATGGCGCATTTGGGCGTATAGCAACGTTCGCCTTTTAGAAACAGCTTGTGGCCCTCACGACGACACAGGCGGCAAACTGCTTCGGTATATCTTGCCATATAGCTTACACCTCCTGTAGATTACATCCGGCGCCGTTTTGGCGGCCGACAGCCGTTGTGGGGGAAGGGGGTTACGTCTCTGATTGCAGTGACTTCCAGACCAGCGGCCTGCATCGAACGAATAGCGGCTTCCCGGCCGGAACCGGGGCCTTTGACGAAGACCTCGACCACCCGCATTCCATGTTCCATGGCGGTGCGTGCTGCCGATTCCGCTGCCGTCTGGGCGGCAAAGGGAGTGCTCTTTCTCGAGCCCTTGAACCCGTTGGCGCCGGCGCTGGACCAGGCAACAGTATTGCCGTTTACATCACTGATTGTGATGATTGTGTTGTTGAAGGTTGACTGAATGTGAGCGACACCGCGCTCAATATTTTTACGCTCCCTGCGTTTGGGGCGTGCAGTTCTCCTGGCCAAACTCAAATCCCTCCTTCTTAATTACTTCTTCCGTTTGATTCCAACGGTGCGCTTAGCACCCTTGCGGGTCCGGGAGTTGTTCTTGGTGTTCTGGCCCCGGACGGGTAGTCCGCGACGGTGTCTGATACCGCGATAGCAGCCAATCTCCACCAAACGCTTGATATTCATTGATGTTTCCCGACGCAGGTCCCCTTCGACTTTATATTCTTTGTCCAAGGTTTCCCGCAGGCGGGAGATTTCGTCTTCGGTCAGGTCGCGTACCCGGGTGTCGGGGTTGATGCCGGTTTTGGCGACAACTTCCTTAGCCAGGCTGGGACCGATACCGAAAATATATGTCAGGGCAACTTCGATACGTTTTTCCCTTGGCAGGTCAACGCCAGAAATACGTGCCAATCGATTACACCTCCTGCTATCCCTGTTTTTGTTTGTGTTTGGGGTTTTCGCAGATCACCATAACTGCGCCTTTCCGGCGGATGATCTTACATTTTTCACAGATTTTCTTGACCGATGGTCTTACCTTCACTGTTCTACCTCCTTTTCAGGGGTGGGTCTCATTTATGACGATACGTAATCCGACCTTTTGTCAGGTCATACGGTGATAATTCCAACGAGACCCGGTCACCGGGCAATATCCTGATAAAATTCATACGCAATTTGCCGCGCACGTACGCCATAATCACATGGCCGTTCTCCAATTCCACTTTAAATGTGGCGTTGGGCAGTGCGTCGATGACCCGGCCTTCTACTTCGATGACATCCTGTTTAGCCATCAAAAATTCCCTCCCTCTCTTCCTTGTCTGGAGTTGTTCCGCCGCCTTCTGAAAGTATCTGCCTGATTTCCAAATCCGTGGGCGCCACGTCCTTGGCGGCCGGCCTCTGACTGACCAATTGCAGATGTAACGGATTTTTGGCCTTTGGCTTGGCCGTGGTTCGCACCCGACCGTCAGCTACCAGCACACGTTTTGGTTCAATGGCAATAACCACGTATTCGCGGCCGTGGTCACGGCCGGCAGTTGAACGAACAATCTGACCAACTGAAAACTCCATTTGCACGCCCTCCTTAGTCCGGGGTCGTGAGCACCCACGGCCCCTGAGGCGTAATCGCAACTGTGTGTTCAAAGTGGGCCGAGAGTTTTCCGTCAACAGTAACGACAGTCCAATCATCTGCAAGGGTTTTGACATGAAAGCTACCCGCATTGACCATTGGCTCGATTGCAAACACCATGCCTGCTGCAAGCCGGGGGCCAAAACCGGGTCGGCCAAAGTTGGGAATTTGCGGATCTTCGTGCATCTGCTGGCCTATGCCATGGCCGACGTAATCCCTGACCACTGAAAATCCATGGGATTCGGCCCACTGTTGGACAGCGGCCGAGATGTCGAAAAGACGGTTTCCCTCCACAGCCTGGGCAATCCCCTTTTCCAGGGATTCGGCGGTGACCCGAAGCAGTTTCTCAGCGTCCGGGGAAATTTTCCCCACCGGATATGTGGCCGCTGCGTCGCCAACATAACCGTCGACGATGGCGCCAATGTCCACACTGAGAATGTCTCCCTCGTTAAGGATCACGTCATTGCTGGGAATGCCGTGCACGACCTGTTCGTTTACTGATGCACAGATGCTGGCAGGGAAACCGTTATACCCCTTGAAGGCAGGTATCACACCCTGACCAAGCAAAAAATCTTCCACTAATTTATCCAGTTCGCTGGTAGATATTCCCGGACGCACCGCCTCTTTGACCAATTGATGGGCTTGGGCGGTTACTTTTCCTGCCCGGGCCATTATCTCCAGCTCCCGGGGCGATTTAACAATGATCATTGGGCAGCTCCCAAAACACTGAGGATATCGGCAAAGACCCGGTCTATAGCCTGGTTGCCGTCTACCTCGGACAGCAATCCCCGTTCCTGGTACCATCCCTTAAGCGGGCTGGTCTGCCGCTCATAGACGTCCAGCCGGGATCCTACTGTCTCACTGGTGTCGTCGCTGCGCTGATAGAGCTCGCCACCACACTCACAGGTGTCGCCGCTAGGGGCTGGATTGAACTCCACATGCCAGGCGCGGCCACATTCCCGACAGATCCGGCGCCCGGTCAGGCGCTTAAGCAACAGTTCCCGGGGCACTTCGATGCTGACAGCTGCATCCAGTTCAACTTCTGCCTGTTCTAGGGCCAACGCCTGCTCTACAGTGCGCGGAAACCCGTCCAACAAGAACCCCTGGGCACAGTCGGGCTGACTGAGGCGCTCCCGGACGATGCCAACAACCACTTCGTCGGGCACCAGTTGTCCGGAGTCCATGTAACTCTGGGCCTTTTTGCCCAACTCGGTCTTTTGGCGCCGCGCCTCCCGGAGCATGTCACCGGTGGAGATATGGGGTATTTTGAAATGGTCACGTATCAGTTCCGCCTGGGTGCCTTTGCCGGCGCCCGGGGGGCCCAATAAAATCAGACGCATAATTACCTCCTACATAAAGCCCTTGTAGTGGCGCATCAACATCTGGCTTTCGATTTGCTTCATAGTTTCCAAAGCCACGCCAACCACAATCAGGAGGGCAGTTCCGCCCAGCCCCATCTGAATACCGGTCAAAGCATTCAAGGCAAAGGGCAAGACTACGATGATGGCCAAAAATACAGCGCCGGCCAAAGTGATGCGGTTGATGATCCGCTCGATGTATCCGGCTGTCGGCCGCCCCGGACGAATACCGGGTATGAAGCCGCCATTCTTGCGCATGTTATCGGCAAGGTCATTGGGGTTAACTGTAATGGCGGTGTAAAAATAACTGAAGAAAACAATAGCAATTACATAGAGGGTGGTCCCAAATGGGGAGCCAATCCGCAGGAAATTGCTGACTCTGATTAGGAAATCATTTTGCCAAAACTGGGCAATTGTTTCCGGGAATAACAGAATCGAAGAAGCGAAAATTACCGGGATAACCCCTGCCTGGTTAACTTTGAGGGGAATATGACTGCTGGCGCCGCCATACATCCGACGTCCGACAACCCGCTTGGCATATTGGACGGGAATCCGCCGCTCGCCCTGCTGGATGTAGACAACACCGGCGATAACGACCAGCGCAAGAACCGCGATTGCCACCAAATTAAAGACATTGATTTCACCAACCCGGTACATCTGGTAGGTCTCGGTGAAGGTTATCGGCAACCGAGAGATAATCCCGGCGAAAATGATGATTGAGATTCCATTGCCAATTCCCTTGTCAGTGATTTGCTCGCCCAACCACATCAGGAACGCAGTTCCGGCAGTCAAGGTCAGGGCAATAATCGCCAGGGTTGTGTAAAAATTCAGGGGATCAACCACACGGCTGACGCCGATAGCGCCCTGAAAAGCCCAGGCCATACCGGTGGACTGAATAAAGCCCAAAAGAACGGTTCCGTAGCGAGTGAACTGATTGAGCTTTTTCCGGCCCTCAGGACCCTCTTTGGACCATTCTTCAAACTTGGGAATGACAGTCTGCAGAAGCGTCATGATAATTGACGCGTTAATATAGGGCATAATCCCCATGGCGAATATCGAGAATTGGGACAATGCACCGCCGGCAAACATATCAAACATGCCCAAAATTCCGCCGGTGCCGTCGCCGCCGCCACTGAGGATTTCGCTGACTGTATCGGCATCGATACCGGGAACCGGTACAAAGGAACCGAGGCGGAAAACAAAGAGCATTGCCAAGGTGAACAACAGTTTGCGACGTATGTCCTTAATCTTCCAGGCGTTTGTCAGTGTCGCCACCAGTTGCATACTATATCACCTCGATACTGCCGCCGGCAGCCTGAATTTTTTCTTCGGCTCCTTTGCTGAAACCATGGGCCTTGACTGTAAGCTTTACGCTCAGTTCGCCAGTGCCCAGGACCTTTACTCCGTGCTTGAGTTTCTTTATCAAACCGTTCTCAATCAAGAGCTGCGGTGTAACTTCGGTGCCGTCAGCAAACCGGTTGAGGTCGCTAACATTAACTTCCGCATACTCTTTGCGGAACTTATTGGTAAATCCGCGCTTGGGGAGGCGTTGATGCAGTGGCATCTGGCCGCCTTCGAAGCCGGGACGGGTGCCGCCGCCACTGCGGGAGTTCTGTCCGTTATGCCCGCGACCGGCAGTCTTGCCCAAACCTGAACCGATGCCAATACCCTTGCGCTTGCCTTTTTTGCGTGCGCCTTTGGGCGACTTGAGTTCATGGAGTTTCACGTCTGCACCTCCTCTACTCGATTACCTGAACCAGGTGTGATACCTTGTCAATCATCCCGCGGATCTGTTTGTTGTCGGGCTTGGTTACAACCTGGTTAACCCTGACAAAACCAAGAGCCCGAAGGGTCAGGCGCTGATCTTTGGGACGACCAATAAAACTCTTGACCAATTTTATACGAATTTGTTTTTCCATCTTTGTTACCTCCTAGCCCCGCAGTTCTTCCACGGCCTTGCCCCGGAGCCTGGCAACTTCTTCGGCGGTGCGAAGACTCTTGATTGCCTCCAGGGTAGCGCCGACCATGTTGATGGCGTTGGATGAACCCAGGGATTTGGTGAGGATGTCGCGGACCCCTGCAGCTTCCAGAACAGCACGCACCGGTCCACCTGCGATAACACCGGTACCTTCGGAGGCAGGTTTTAAGAGCACCTGTCCGGCGCCAAACTTTCCGAGTACTTCGTGGGGAATGGTGGTACCGACAATTGGGACTTTGATCATGCTCTTCTTGGCTTCTTCGATTCCCTTGCGGATTGCGTCGGGAACCTCGCCCGCCTTACCAAGTCCGGCGCCAACATTACCATTGCCGTCACCGACGACTACCAGGGCGCTGAAGCTGAAACGACGGCCACCCTTGACAACCTTGGCAACCCGGTTTATATTAACAACCTTTTCGGTCAGATCCATTGTGCTTGGGTCTTTTCTTGGGTCTTTTTTGGTGTTCAAGTGTTTCCCTCCTTTGCCTAAAACTCGAGGCCCGCTTCACGGGCTGCGTCGGCAAGTTCTTTGATGCGTCCGTGGTAGAGGTATCCGCCACGGTCAAAAACAACGTTGCTGATACCAGCTTCTTTTGCGCGTTCAGCGATGACGCGTCCGACTATGCGGGCAGCGTCCTTGTTTCCGCCGTGCTCCAAATCGGCTTTGACAGCCGGATTCAGGGTTGAAGCCGCCACCAATGTGTTGCCTTTGGTGTCATCGATAATCTGTGCGTAGATATTTTTTGCGCTCCTGAAGACATTGAGACGTGGACGCTCAGGGGTGCCAAACAATCTTTTGCGCACCCGCAAATGTCTTTTCTTGCGCGGATTAATATTACGACCCAACCGGTTTCACTCCTTTCAGTGCTGCTACTTGCCGGCCTTGCCTTCCTTGCGCCGGATAGTTTCGTTCTCATATTTGATGCCTTTGCCAAGATACGGTTCCGGCTTGCGGACCGCACGAATCTCAGCGGCAATTTGTCCGACTGTCTGCTTATGAATACCCTTGACGGTTATCTTGGTGGGCGCCGGTACTTCAAACTGAATACCTTCGGGCGCTTTTATTACCACGGGATGGGAATAACCGACTGCAAGGTTGAGATCCTTGCCCTGCAGGGTTGCCCGATAGCCGACTCCGACCATTTCAAGATTGCGGGTATACCCTTTGGCAACGCCCTCAACCATGTTGGCCAACAGACTGCGGGACAAGCCGTGCAACGCGCGATGCTGTTTATGATCGCTGGGACGGGTAATCACAATCTGATTTTCCGCTTGCTCTATTTTCATTTCGCCGGGCAGTTTTTCGCTCAGCTGGCCCAGAGGACCTTTAACTGTAACCATATTGCCCTCGGCGATGGTAACCTGAACGCCGGCAGGTAGTTCGACCGGCTTTCTACCGATTCTGGACATCACTACACCTCCGCTCTGAAGTTACCAAACGTAGCAAAGGACTTCGCCGCCAAGGCCGGCTGCCCGGGCCTGACGATCAACCATTACCCCTTGTGAGGTAGAAATAATCGCCACTCCCAGTCCGCCCAGAACCCGGGGGATCTCATCCTTTTTGGCATAAACCCTGAGACCGGGCTTGCTAATCCGTTTGATACCTGTAATTATTCTGCCTTTGCTGTTCTCATAGCGCAATCTGATGCGCAAAATACCTTGTTTGTTATCTTCTACGACTTCATAGTCGCCTATATACCCTTCCGCTTTGAGAATGTCAGCCACCGCAACTTTGAGTTTGGAGGCAGGAATCTCGACGCTGGGATGCAGGGCCATATTCGCATTTCTGATTCTGGTCAGCATATCAGCAATTGGATCTGTCATAGTCATCGGGGTAAAACCTCCTTTCCTAACACTACCAGCTGGCTTTCTTGACGCCGGGGATTTGACCCTTGTAGGCCAAATTACGGAAGCAGATACGGCACATACCAAACTTGCGCATATATGCGTGGGGACGACCGCAGATTTTGCAGCGGTTGTAACCCCGAACGTTAAACTTAGGGTCACGCTTTTGTTTGGCAATCATCGATTTTTTTGCCACCCGTTTATTCCCTCCTTGTCGGGTTTATTTACTGAAGGGGACGCCAAAGGCTTTCAGCAGCTCCCGGCCCTCTTCATCAGTCTTGGCTGTAGTCACTATGACTACGTCCATACCCCGCACCCGGTCAACATTATCGTAGTTGATTTCCGGGAAGATCAGCTGTTCTTTGATGCCCAAAGTGTAGTTGCCGCGACCATCAAAGGCCTTGGGCGAAACACCGCGAAAGTCCCGCACCCGGGGCAGAGCGAGTCCCAGCAAGCGGTCGAGAAACTGGTACATCCGCTCGCCACGCAGAGTAACCTTGGTGCCGATGGACATGCCGGCCCGGATTTTGAACCCGGCAATCGCTTTTTTTGCCTTGGTGATGACCGGCTTTTGTCCGGTGATCAAGGTCAATTCTTCGACTGCGCTGTCCAGGAACTTGGGGTTTTCCTTGGCATCGCCAACGCCCATATTCACGACGATCTTCTCTATTTTGGGGACTTCCATAACACTGGAATACTGAAATTTTTCCATTAAAGCAGGCACAATTTCCTGCTTGTATAATTCTTCAAGTCTAGCCACGTTGTGACCTCCCTTCCGCATCGGTCAGTTACTTTTCGTTGACCTCGCCACAGTTTTTGCAGTAGCGAACCTTATCGCCGTTTTGCAGAAATTTATAGCCAACCCGGCTGGCCTCCTTGCACTTTGCACAAACGACCATTACCTTGTCGCTGTACAGAGGAGCCTCTTTTTCAAGGATACCGCCCTGGGGATTGTCACGGGTGGGACGCTGATGGCGCTTGATCATGTTTACGCCTTCCACAACCACTTTCCGCTCCCGGGGCAGAACTTCCAGAACTTTGCCGGTTTTGTTCCGGTCCTTGCCGGACATGATTTTGACTTTATCGCCTTTTTTAACGTGCAATTTGGGAACTGTCACGTCTACACCTCCTTGCGGTCTACAGAACTTCGGGCGCCAGGGAAATTATTTTCATAAAGTCCTTTTCCCGTAACTCCCGGGCCACAGGCCCAAAAATCCTGGTTCCCCGTGGATTTTTAGCATCATTTATGATAACCGCAGCGTTTTCATCAAACTTAATATGGGAGCCGTCCTTGCGATGAACTCCGGTCTTGGAGCGTACGATAACTGCCCGCACGACCTCACCTTTCTTGACAACCCCGCCGGGTGTTGCCTCTTTAACGGAAGCAACGATGATGTCGCCAATATTACCTGCATAGCGTTTGGAGCCGCCGAGCACCCGGATACACATGACCTTTTTGGCCCCCGAATTGTCGGCCACATTCAACATCGACTGCTGCTGAATCATTGTCTGCCCCTCCTTTCAAGCGCTAGTAAATTACTGGGCTCTTTCGAGAATTTCCACCAACCGCCAGCACTTGTCTTTGCTGAGCGGACGAGTTTCCATGATTTGAACAATATCGCCAATGTTGCATGCATTGTTTTCGTCATGAGCTTTAATCTTCTTAGTTTGTTTAACGGTTTTGCCGTATACCGGATGGCGCAGTTGGTCTTCAACAGCTACAACTACGGTTTTGTCCATCTTGTTGCTCACAACTTTGCCGGTCCGGACTTTGCGATTGTTGCGGTCACTCATTCGACAAAAGCCTCCTTTCCGATTCCTATTGGGCGCCGGTGTTCAGTTCCTGCTCGCGCATAATTGTCTTAACCCGGGCGATGTCCTTGCGGACACGTCTAATCTGCATCGGGTTATCCAATTGACCGGTGGCTAACTGAAACCGCAGGTTGAACAATTCAGTCTTGAGCTCATCCAGCCGGCGCTGCAGTTCGGTAGCGCTCAGTTCACGGATTTCTTTAGCTTTCATGGTCTTCACCACCCATTTCCGCACGATTTACAAACTTGGTCTTGATGGGCAGTTTGTGGGCTGCCAAACGCATGGCTTCCCGGGCGACGTCTTCAGGGACACCGGCCAGTTCAAACATAATATGACCGGGCTTGACAACGGCCACCCACTTTTCGGGAGAACCTTTACCACTACCCATCCGGGTTTCTGCCGGTTTGGCGGTGATGGGCTTGTGGGGGAATATTTTAATCCATACTTTACCGCCCCGCTTGATATAACGGGTCATCGCTACCCGGGCGGCTTCGATCTGCTGATTGGTGATCCAGGTAGGCTCCAAAGCCATCAGGCCATACTCGCCAAAGTCAACCTGATTACCGCTCTGAGCTTTTCCCCGGATACCGCCGCGATGAGGACGACGATATTTAACTCGCTTAGGGATCAACATGGTTGATTATTCTCCTCCTTCCTCAGCACCTTGCTTCTTGGGGGCCTTGGGCAGGATTTCGCCTTTATAAATCCAAACCTTGACGCCAATCTGGCCATAGGTTGTCTTGGCTTCGGCAAATCCGTAGTCGATATCGGCCCTGAGGGTGTGCAAAGGAACTGTGCCTTCGGTGTACCATTCGGTCCGGGACATTTCAGCGCCGCCGAGACGACCGCTGGTCATAACCCGGATACCTTTGGCGCCGGCCCGAATTGTCCGACCCATTGCCTGCTTCATAGCGCGGCGGAATGCAACACGCTTTTCCAGCTGGGCGGCAATTCCTTCGGCCACTAGTTGGGCATCAAGTTCCGCTACCCGGATTTCAATGATATTGATGTGAGTGTTCTTACCGGTAAGCGCGTCTAATTGCTTGCGCAGCTTTTCGATGCTGGAGCCACCCTTGCCGATGACAACGCCCGGCTTGGCAGTATGGACCGAAATCCGCATCCGGTTGGCTGCACGCTCAATCTCGACCCGGGAAATGCCGGAGTTGGGCAATTGTTCGCTGATAAATTTACGAACAGCGAAGTCTTCGTGCAGGGTGTCTACAAAATCCTTGCGCTCTGCGTACCATTTGGATTCCCAATCTTTAATGATGCCGATACGCAGACCGACAGGATTGACCTTCTGTCCCACTAACTATCCCTCCTTTGGTTCTCCATGTCGGCGACCACCAAAGTTATGTGGCTGGTCTTCTTGTTGATGCGGCTGGCCATGCCTCTGGCCCGGGGGCGGAAACGCTTAAGGGTTGGCCCCTGGTCGACAAAGACTTTAGCCACAAACAAATTTTCGGGATTCAATTCAAAATTATGCTCTGCGTTGGCCACTGCTGATTTCAAGACTTTCTCCACCACCGGCGAGGCAGCTTTAGGAGTGTTTCTGAGGATGGCCAGCGCATCACCCACCGCTTTGCCGCGAATCAGGTCTACAACCACGCGGACCTTGCGGGGTGCAATCCGAATATGGCGTGCACTTGCTTTAACTTGCATGAGATCTCCTCCTCTCTGCCTATTTCAGTGATGTGGACCGCTCGGTATGACTACCGTGTCCCCGGAATGTACGGGTGGGAGCGAATTCGCCTAGTTTATGGCCAACCATGTCCTCGGTTACATACACAGGAACGTGCTTGCGGCCGTCATAGACAGCAAAAGTATGACCAACAAATTCAGGGAATATCGTTGAACGGCGGGACCAGGTTTTGATAACCCGCTTTTCGCCTTTTTCGTTCATCTGCCTGACCTTTTTCAGCAGGCTCGCGTCACAAAAGGGACCTTTTTTTAGAGATCTACCCATCGAGATTCCTTCCCTCCTTTGGTCATGCCGTATTATTTGTTACGGCGTTTGACGATATATTGATTGGACTTTTTCTTCTTACGGGTTCTGTAACCCAGTGCCGGCTTGCCCCAGGGGCTGACCGGTGCAGGCATACCAATGGGCGCCCGGCCTTCGCCACCGCCGTGGGGGTGATCGGTCGGGTTCATGACCACACCGCGGACGGTGGGCCGCTTGCCCAGCCACCGGGAGCGCCCTGCTTTACCGATGGTGATGTTCTCGTGGTTGATATTGCCAACCTGGCCAATGGTCGCCCGGCAGTTAACATGGATCAGGCGCACTTCGTTAGACGGGAGCCGCACGTGGGCGTAATTGCCTTCTTTGGCCATCAGCTGGGCGCTGGCGCCGGCGGAACGTACCATCTGAGCACCTTTGCCCGGTTTAAGTTCGATATTGTGAATGACAGTACCGGTAGGCATATCCTTGAGGGCCAGACAATTGCCGACCTTGATGTCGGATCCCGGTCCGGAATGGACTTCCATGCCCACCTTGAGGTTGTTGGGGCAGATGATGTAACGCTTCTCCCCATCGGCATAATGGAGCAGGGCAATGTTGGCAGACCGGTTGGGGTCGTACTCAACAGCCGCCACCTTTGCGGGGATGCCGTCCTTATCCCGCTTAAAGTCAATGATTCTATACTTGCGTTTATGTCCACCGCCCCGATGGCGAACCGTAATCCTGCCTTTGTTGTTGCGGCCTGAGTGCTTTTTCAGGGGCGCCAGCAGCGATTTTTCTGGTTCAGTTTTGGTGATCTCTTCAAAAGTGGAGACCGTTGCAAACCTTTTGCCTGGGGAAGTGGGTCGGAATGACTTGATAGCCATGACTCACCCTCCTTCTCGGAACTAGCTTGGTCGGATTATCGACCTAGTCGAAAATTTCGATTGGTTTGGAATCGGCAGTCAGGGTCACTATCGCCTTTTTCCAGCTGGGGCGATAGCCTCTGTGTACGCCGAACCGCTTAAACTTGCCTTTGACATTGGCGATGTTTACAGCTGCAACCTTGACTTTGAACAAAGATTCGACGGCCTGTTTGACTTCAATTTTGTTGGCGTCTTTTTTGATGACAAAAGTATATTTGTTGTCAGCCATCATATCATTGGTCTTCTCTGTTACCAGCGGGCGGATGATAATATCACGGGCGTCGCGCATTATGCAAACACCTCCTCAATCCTGGCCACAGCGTCCCGGGTCACGATCAGCGTATCGCTATTGACAATATCGTAAGTGTTAATGCTATCAGCAGAACTTGTGACCACGCCGGGAATATTGCGGGCGCTTTTGTAGACAACCGGCTCGGAACCGGCTGTAACCAACAAAGTCTTGCCTGTTACCTGCAAGTTTTTCAGAATATCGGCAACCGCAGCTGTCTTCGGCTCGGGGATTGAGAGCTGGTCCAAAACAATCAGGTTGCTGTCGTTCACTTTAACAGTGAGCGCTGATTTTAAAGCCAGACGTCTGATTTTTTTGGGCAGACGAATCGTATAATCCCGGGGATTGGGGCCAAAGACTGTGCCGCCGCCGACCCAAATCGGTGAACGGCTGGTGCCGTGCCGGGCACGTCCGGTACCCTTTTGGCGCCAAGGTTTACGGCCACCGCCCCTGACCTCTCCGCGGGTCTTGGTGGATGCTGTTCCCCGGCGCTGGTTGGCTTGGTACGCCACCACTGCCTGATGGATTGCAGTCTGGTTAACCGGCGCTGCAAACACGGTAGCGTTTAATTCCAGTTCGCCGACCTGTTCGCCTTGTTGATTCTGTATTGCCACCTTAGGCATCTCCTGTGTCCTCCTTTCACAAACAAGTGCTAAGACTTAACGGAATTTTTAATGCGCAACAGCGCGCCTTTAATGCCAGGCATAGCGCCCTTAATTAAAAGCAAGTTGCGTTCGGCGTCCACGCGGACAATTTCCAGACCCTGAACTGTAATTTTTTCGCCGCCCATGCGACCGGGAAGCGGACGTCCTTTGAATACACGCGCGGCATCGACACCGGCCAGGGCGCCAGGTCCGCGATGATAATGGGAACCATGGGACATCGGTCCACGATGCTGGTTATGGCGCTTGATTGAACCGGCAAAACCTTTACCCTTGGAAATCCCTGTAACGTCTACAATATCGCCGGCTTCAAATATATCGGCGGTTATTTGTTGTCCTACTTCAAATTTATTGCTGTTTTCCAGCTTGAATTCTGCCAGATGCTTCATGGCCGGCTGTCCGGCACGCTTGAAATGTCCCAATTGCGGTTTGTTCAAACGTTGTTCTTTCTGCTCTGCAAAGCCAACCTGAACAGCATCATAGCCTTCATTGGCAACGGTTTTTTTCTGGATTACGGTGCAGGGGCCAGCTTCGACGACTGTTACAGGGATAACATTGCCCTTATCGTCAAAAATCTGGGTCATCCCGACCTTCTTACCGAGAATCGCTTTATTCATGCTTGCCACCTCCTTGAACACTGGTGAAAACTATTAAAGTTTGATTTCAATGTCAACTCCCGCGGGTAGGTCCAGGCGCATCAGGGCGTCGACTGTCTTGGGTGTGGGCTCAAGGATGTCAATCAGACGCTTGTGGGTGCGCATTTCAAATTGCTCCCGGGAATCCTTATATTTGTGAACAGCCCGCAGAATTGTATACACAGACTTGTCTGTGGGCAAAGGTACAGGACCGGAAACTTTGGCGCCGGTCCGCTTGGCTGTCTCAACAATCTTCTCTGCAGATAAGTCGAGAACACTGTGATCGAAGGCCTTGAGCCGGATCCTTATTTTTTGTGTGGCAGTCACTATTTTCCCTCCTTTTATCCCAAAAGGGCACTAACTCCTGTTTGTGATTTCCTCGGCAATAGACTTGGGTACTTGTTCGTAATGGGAAAACTCCATCGAATAAATACCCCGGCCCTGGGTTCTGGAGCGCAGTTCAGTGGCGTAGCCAAACATCTCCGCCAGGGGAACAAAGGCTCTGATAACCTGTGCACCGGCAACGGGCTCCATCCCTTCGATGCGGCCACGTCGGGAGTTGATATCACCCATGACATCTCCCATGTTTTCTTCGGGAACGGTGACCTCAACTTTCATCATTGGCTCCAACAATATCGGCTTGGCTTTGAGCATACCATTTTTAAAGGCCATGGAGCCGGCAACCTTGAAGGCAATTTCCGATGAGTCAACATCGTGGTAACTGCCGTCATAAATTGTAGCCGCCACGTCTATTACCGGAAAACCGGCCAGGGCTCCGTTTTCCATCGCTTCCTTTACACCGTTTTCTACCGCCGGAATATATTCCCGGGGCACAACGCCGCCGACAATTTTATTGTGGAACTGGAAGCCGCTACCGGGCTCAAGCGGTTCCAACTCTAACCAGACATGGCCGTACTGACCGCGGCCACCGCTCTGGCGGACAAACTTCCCTTCAGTCTGAACCGATTGGGTAATTGTCTCTTTGTACGCCACCTGGGGCTTGCCAACATTGGCGCCCACTTTGAATTCCCGCAGCAAGCGGTCGACGATGACCTCGAGGTGTAACTCACCCATGCCTGAGATGATGGTTTGTCCGGTTTCAGCATCGGTGTATGTGCGGAAGGTTGGGTCTTCCTCGGTGAGTTTTTGCAGGGAAATCGACATCTTTTCCTGGTCGGCCTTGGTTTTGGGTTCAATGGCTACCGAGATAACAGGCTCGGGAAAAACCATAGACTCAAGAAGTACGGGGTTCTCTTCCGCACACAGACTGTCGCCGGTGGCGGTATCCTTAAGGCCGACGGCAGCGGCAATGTCGCCGGTGCGAACCTCGTTGATTTCCTCCCTGTGATTTGCATGCATCCGCAAAATTCTGCCGATGCGCTCTTTCTTGCCCTTAGTTGAGTTGTATACATAGCTACCGGAACGCAGCACACCAGAATAAACCCGGAAAAAGCACAGCTTGCCGACATAAGGGTCGGACATGATTTTAAAAGCCAATGCTGAAAACGGCTCGTCATCGGACGACTTCCGGGTTATTGGTTCTTCGGTTTTGAGATCTTTACCTTTTATATCCGCAACCTCATGGGGAGCAGGCAACAAATCGACAACTGCGTCCAGGAGCAGCTGAACACCCTTGTTTTTGTAAGACGAACCGCAGAGTACCGGGACCAGAGCATTGCTGAGGGTTGCGGTCCGCAGAGCGGCCATAATCTCATCAACGCTGATTTCCTCGCCCTCCAGATACTTGTCGGTAAGTGTTTCATCAAATTCAGCGACAGCTTCTACCAGTTTTTCCCGGTATTCTTGGGCCACCTCCAAGTATTCAGCCGGAATCTGCTCTCGCCGGCTTTCGGTCCCCAAGTCATCGCTGTAAATAATCGCTTCCATGCGAACAATATCAATAATACCGGCAAATTGATCTTCGCTGCCGATGGGCAACTGAATTGGCACCGGATTGGCCTTCAGTCGCTCGTGAATCATATTGACAACCCGGTTGAAATCAGCACCGGTGATGTCCATTTTGTTTACGTAGGCAATCCGCGGCACCTGATACTTGTCAGCCTGCCGCCAGACGGTCTCCGACTGTGGTTCAACACCGCCTTTGGCACAAAATACACCGATGGCGCCATCCAACACCCGGAGGGAACGCTCGACCTCAACAGTAAAGTCAACGTGTCCTGGTGTGTCGATAATGTTTATTCGATGCCCTTGCCAGTGAGCCGTTGTAGCCGCTGAGGTAATGGTAATTCCCCGCTCCTGTTCCTGAACCATCCAGTCCATTGTGGCGGCGCCGTCATGGGTTTCACCAAGCTTGTGGACACGACCGGTATAGAACAGAATCCGTTCGGTTGTAGTGGTTTTGCCAGCATCGATGTGAGCCATAATTCCAATATTGCGTGTCTTTTCTAATGGGAATTCCCTTGCCATGTAAACTCCCTCCTTCCTGTGGGTGTAATAAATGTTTTACCAGCGGTAATGAGCAAATGCCTTGTTGGCTTCTGCCATTTTGTGGGTGTCTTCCCGTTTCTTTACCGAAGCGCCTGTGTTATTGGCTGCATCAAGCAATTCGCCTGCCAGTCGCTGGCTCATGGTCTTTTCGCCACGTTTGCGGGCATAACCGATTATCCAGCGAATCCCTAAGGTCCGGCGACGATCAGGACGGACTTCTACAGGCACCTGGTAGTTGCTGCCGCCTACCCGGCGGGATTTAACTTCCAGAACGGGCATAACATTGTTCATAGCCTCTTCCAGCACTTCCACAGGATCTTTGCCGGTTTTGGCCTGTATGCTGTCCATTGCTTCATACATTATTGACTGCGCAATCCCTTTTTTCCCATCCAGCATTATCTTGTTGATAAAACGGGATACTAACTGATTTTTGTAAACGGGATCAGGCAGAATTTCGCGCTTGGGCACTGCACCTCTTCTGGGCATATTTGTCCCTCCCTTGTCAATTACTTAGCTTTTGGGTTTTTTGCTGCCATATTTGGAGCGACCCTGATTCCGGTCTTGAACACCGGCCGTGTCCAGCGCGCCCCTGACTATATGGTAACGAACGCCTGGCAGGTCTTTTACCCTGCCACCCCGAACCAAAACTACGGAGTGCTCCTGGAGGTTGTGACCAATTCCCGGAATGTAGGCGGTTACCTCTGTTCCGTTCGTCAGACGAACCCTGGCAACTTTACGCAACGCAGAGTTGGGCTTTTTCGGAGTCATGGTCGAAACCCGGGTGCAAACACCACGCTTTTGCGGTGACCGCTCCAATGCTGGCGCAGTTGATTTCTTTACAGATTGTTTTCTGCCCTTGCGGACCAATTGGTTGATTGTCGGCATGTGTACACCTCCTTTGCATAGTTGGGTAAAATTGCCCGGCCCAAAAGGCCGGGCAGCTATTTAATCACTGCAGCGGCTGCGGCACCAACCTGGATACCGCAGGCTTTGCCCAGCTCCCGCATACTGACGACCTTAATTACAGGTATCCCCTTTTTTTGACAAATGTCTGCAATAGGTTTAACCACGCGGAGCTCGGCATCCTCCGCAATAAACACCTGGGCCGCCTGGTTGTTTTCCAGGGCGAGCCTGGTCTGCTTACTGCCGATAGTCAGCTTTGCGTCAGACTGGAGTTCAGGAATTGCCATAAACTCAGCAACCTCCCTGTTTTTACGAAAAATGCACACTCAATCAGTTTATCATCGTACCTCGTTTATGTCAATTGGTTTCGGCCGCATCCGGCAGGTCTTCAACAGCAGTTTCTTCCTCTGGCGGCTCCTGCATTTCCGGGGTCTCATCAGGCACCTGTATGCTGCTGTAGCGGGTCATTCCGGTTCCGGCAGGAATCAGCTTGCCAATGATGACGTTCTCCTTGAGGCCCAAGAGCGGATCTTCCTTGCCTTTGATGGAAGCTTCGGTAAGCACCCGGGTTGTCTCCTGGAAGGACGCCGCCGATAGGAATGAATCTGTAGCCAGGGATGCCTTGGTAATCCCTAGAAGCAACGGACGGCCGGTGGCGGCTTCGCCGTCAGCCATGGTCGCTTTCCGGTTGGACTCTTCAAATTCAAAGACATCAATATAGCTGCCGGGCAGCAAGTCGGTGTCCCCGACTGTTTCAACCTTTACCTTCCGCAGCATCTGCCGGACGATGACCTCAATATGCTTATCGTTGATGTCAACGCCCTGATTGCGGTAGACCCGCTGAACTTCCTGGGTCAGGTAGGACTGAACACCATCGGCGCCCTTGACTTTCAGAAGCTCGTGGGGATTGATGGAACCCTCAGTAAGGGGATCTCCAGCCGCTACCAGCTGTCCGTTGCGTACCCGAATCCGTGAACCATAGGGAATCGCGTAGAGCTTAGAATCGCCTTCCTTGGTCTTGACCTCCACTTCCCGCTTGGTCTTCTGCTCATGAATCTGGACCATGCCGGACACTTCTGTGATAACCGCCTGCCCTTTGGGCTTGCGGGCTTCGAACAATTCCTCAACCCGTGGCAGACCCTGGGTGATGTCATCGCCGGCGACGCCGCCAGTATGGAATGTCCGCATCGTCAGCTGTGTGCCGGGTTCGCCAATGGACTGGGCAGCAATAATCCCCACTGACTCGCCAATGTTTACCACTTTACCGGTGGCCAGGTCTTCGCCATAACATTTTACGCAGACACCATGCCGGGTCTTACAAGTAAGGACAGTCCTCAGGGACACGGAGGCAAATGTCGCCGCCAGTTTATCGCCGGCAAACACGCGACTGCCGTTGGGGATAATATATTTGTGTCCGTCCAGAGGGAATTCCTTCTCTTCCCCTGTATCGGCGACAAAAGTTAATTTGTCATCATCAACCCGGACAGTGCCGGACTCGGGGGCCTCAATTACACCGTGGCCGGAGATGCGGGCGGCCTGTTCTCTGGTGATCAATTGATTGGTCGCCACCAAAAGCTCGCCATCGGGGGCGATTATATCGCTGGCGGCATAGCGACCGACAAGTCGTTCTTCCAGGGGCTCAATTATGCTGCGTCCGTCACGGATTTCGCTGATTTCCAGGCTTTCCATGGTGCCACAATCTTCCTCCCGGACAATTACATCCTGGGACACATCCACCAGACGGCGGGTCAGGTAACCGGAGTCCGCTGTCTTGAGGGCTGTATCGGCCAGACCTTTCCGCGATCCGTGGGAGGAAATGAAGAATTCGATAACCGTCAGGCCTTCCCGGAAGTTCGCCTTGATTGGCAACTCGATGATATGACCGGTGGGATCGGCCATCAAACCACGCATACCGGCCAACTGGGCGATCTGGGACTCATTGCCCCTGGCGCCGGAGCCAATCATCATATAGACAGGATTGAATGGGTCGAGCCTGCCCATCAGAGTCTTGGTCACGTCGTCCTTGGCTTTGTTCCAGATGGCAATTACCTGTTGATACCGTTCCTCGTTGCTGACCAGCCCGCGGCGGAAGTTGCGCTGGGCGCTTTCCACCTTGGTCTGAGCTTCCTCAAGGATCTGAGACTTTTCCTCGGGAACTTCGATATCGGAAACGGCAATGGTAATACCGGCCCGAGTTGAATATTTAAAGCCCTGCGCCTTAATGCGATCCATGGTTTCCGCGGTGGCTGTCGTTCCATAGCGATGGAAGCAGGCGGAAATAATCTTGCTGAGGAATTTGCTGTTTACGCCGGGAACAACCGGTCGATTTACGATTGTTTCGAACAAGTTTGCGCCCCGGGCGCTGACAATGTCTTCAGCGGCCACAGGCTCGGTCATGTTCGGCCGATTAATGTATGGAAAGTCTTCCGGGAAGATTTCGTTGAAGATCAAACGGCCAACTGTGGTAATCAGGTAACCCCGCTCGTCACGATGAGGACCAAGATTTTTTTGACCTAAGCCGCGAACAGCGACAGCAATCCGACTATGCAAATGAATAATTTTGTTGTTAAAGGCCATCAGCGCTTCGCTATAATCTGCGAAAACCTTGCCTTCTCCCGCTTCGCCTGACTTTTCCACCGTCAGATAATAGATACCCAATACCATATCCTGGGTCGGAGTCACTACCGGGCGGCCATCCTTGGGGTTAAGGATGTTATGGGCAGCCAGCATCAATAGGCGGGATTCAGCCTGGGATTCAGCAGAAAGCGGAACGTGCACGGCCATCTGATCGCCGTCAAAGTCTGCGTTATAAGCAGTACAAACCAAGGGGTGGATCTGAATTGCCCGGCCTTCAACCAGCACCGGTTCAAAAGCCTGAATCCCAAGGCGGTGCAATGTGGGCGCCCGGTTCAAGAGGACCGGATGCTCTTTGATAACCTCTTCTAGGACGTCCCAAACCTCGGGTTCAACCCGCTCCACCATGCGCTTGGCGTTCTTTATATTGTGGGCAACGCCGTCATTGACCAGGCGCCGCATGACAAACGGCTTAAACAGTTCCAGCGCCATTTCCTTTGGCAAGCCGCATTGGTAGAGCTTGAGCTCCGGACCAACGACGATAACGGAACGGCCGGAGTAGTCAACCCGCTTACCCAGCAAGTTTTGGCGGAACCGTCCCTGTTTACCCTTAAGCAAATCGCTTAGGGATTTTAACGGCCTGTTGCCGGGACCGGTAACGGGGCGGCCGCGACGTCCATTGTCGATCAACGCATCTACTGCTTCTTGCAGCATACGTTTTTCGTTGCGGACTATGATATCGGGCGCGCCCAAATCCAATAACCGCTTAAGCCGGTTATTGCGGTTAATTACCCGGCGATACAAATCATTGAGGTCAGCGGTGGCAAACCGCCCGCCTTCCAGTTGAACCATCGGTCTCAGCTCCGGAGGCAGAATGGGGATTGCCTCCATGATCATCCATTCAGGGCGGTTGCCCGAGGCCCGAAATGCCTCGACAACTTCCAGACGCCGGACGGCGCGGATTTTGCGCTGGCCACTGCTGTTCTTGACCTCGGCCCGCAATTCCCGGGCCTCTGATTCTAAATCAATTTCTTCCAGCAGTGTTTTTATCGCCTCAGCGCCCATTTCGGCCCGGAAGCCGCGGCCGCTGCGGAACAACTGTACATATTTATCATAACTTTCCCGGTATTCAGCTTCGGTCAGCAGTTGCTTCTTTGAAAGCTGGGTATCACCGGGATCAAGCACAACATAATTGGCGAAATAAAGGATTTTCTCCAGCGCCCGGGGCGACATGTCCAACAGAAGCCCCATGCGGCTGGGAATCCCCTTGAAATACCAAATATGGGAAACCGGCGCGGCCAATTCGATATGCCCCATGCGTTCGCGACGCACTTTAGCCCGGGTTACTTCGACGCCGCAACGGTCACAAACTACACCCTTGTAACGGATGCGCTTGTATTTACCGCAATGGCACTCCCAGTCCTTTTGGGGTCCAAAGATTTTCTCGCAAAACAGACCTTCCCGCTCCGGCTTCAAGGTTCGGTAGTTAATGGTCTCGGGCTTCTTAACCTCGCCCTTCGACCAGGATCGGATTTGCTCAGGTGATGCCAAGCCAATCCTCAGGGAATCAAAATTGTTGACATCCAACAAGGCACTTCCCCCTTTACGGTTATTGGTTGTCAAAATTCAGAAGCATTGTCGTCGTCGTCATCGTCAGTGGTAAACTTCTTAGTGCGCTTGCGGCCTCCAGAGCGGTCCAGATCGTCAAATTCATCTTCCATTTCGGCGAAACGGTCCAAATCGGGGTCGAGGACATCGTCCAACTCGTCGGCCTCTTCGCTCTCTTCCTCGGACGGGCTCTCTGGGGAAATGGTCTCAGCGTCCATCAGCTCGGTGGCGTCCAAGTCTTCGATGACATCCTCGTCATCATCATCGTCACCGTGCTCGAGACTGACTTCCAGTTCCCGTGGCTCGTCGTCGTCATCGCTCTCGCGGATCTCAATTTCATCGACGCCCTCGGCCAGGATTTTCACATCCAAGCTGAGACTCTGAAGCTCTTTGACCAGAACCTTAAACGATTCCGGCACTCCGGGCTCGGGGATGTTTTCGCCCTTGACGATGGCTTCGTAGGTCTTCACCCGCCCGACGACATCGTCAGACTTAACGGTGAGGATTTCCTGAAGGGTATAGGCTGCGCCGTATGCCTCTAAGGCCCACACTTCCATCTCACCGAATCGCTGGCCGCCAAACTGGGCTTTACCGCCCAAGGGTTGCTGGGTAACCAACGAGTAGGGCCCGGTGGAGCGGGCGTGGATTTTGTCATCAACAAGGTGAGCCAGTTTAAGCATATAAACCAAACCAACTGTAACCCTGTTATCAAACGGCTCGCCGCTGCGACCGTCATAGAGCATCGTTTTGCCGTCTCGGGGGAAGCCCGCCCGTTCCAGGGCATCGAAGACATCGTGCTCTGACGCCCCGTCGAAGACCGGACTGGCCACACTAAAGCCCAAGGCCCTGGCCGCCCAGCCCAAGTGAGTTTCGAGGACCTGACCGATGTTCATCCGAGAGGGAACCCCTAGAGGATTGAGCACAATTTCCACTGGTGTGCCATCGGGCAGGAAGGGCATATCCTCAACTGGCAGAATTTTGGCGATAACCCCTTTGTTTCCATGGCGGCCCGCCATTTTATCGCCCACAGAAATCTTGCGCTTCTGGGCAATAAACACGCGAACCAACTGATTGACACCAGGGGAAAGTTCATCACCGTTTTCCCGGGTGAAGACTTTGACATCGACAACACGCCCTGACTCACCATGGGGAACCCGCAAGGAGGTGTCGCGAACTTCCCGGGCTTTCTCGCCAAAGATTGCCCTAAGCAGCCGCTCTTCCGCAGTGAGTTCGGTCTCACCCTTCGGCGTTACCTTGCCGACAAGGATATCATTGGGCAGCACTTCGGCGCCGACACGAATGATACCGCGGCTGTCTAAGTTTTTGAGGGCATCCTCGCTAACATTGGGAATATCCCGGGTAATTTCTTCCGGACCCAGTTTTGTGTCCCGGGCCTCGGCTTCGTATTCTTCTATATGAATTGATGTAAATACGTCTTCCTGGACTAGTTTTTCGCTAATCAGGATTGCGTCCTCATAGTTATAGCCTTCCCAGGTCATAAACGCTACCACAACATTGCGGCCCAAGGCGAGCTCGCCACCTTTGGTGGAAGGTCCGTCGGCCAATAACGAACCGATATCAACCTTATCTCCTCGCCGCACCATCGGTTGCTGGGAAACACATGTGCCTTGATTGGAGCGCTCAAATTTGGTTAAGCGGTAGATGTCCAAACCATTGCGGGTAGCCTGGGGGAATTGCTCTTTGGTCATGCCATTGATAAGAACATCGGCGCCACCGTCGCCGCGGTTGACAACCACTTCATCGGCGGTGACCTTCTCCACGACCCCGGGGCTTACAGCCAAAACCACAACCCCGGAATCCCTGGCAACTTTTGACTCCATACCTGTGCCGATCAACGGCGACTCTGCCACCAACAGCGGCACGGCCTGCTTCTGCATGTTAGCCCCCATCAATGCCCGGTTGGCATCGTCGTTTTCCAAGAAAGGAATCAAACTGGTGGCCACGCTGACCAATTGTTTGGGCGAGACGTCCATAAAGTCAACCTCTTTGGGCGGGCGGGTAAGAATCTCGCTCCCCAGACGCACGGTAATTGAGTCGTGGACAAAAAATCCGTTATCGTCTAAAACTGCGTTGGCCTGGGCGATTGCATACTGATCTTCATCATCGGCAGTCAGGTATACAATTTCGTCAGTGACCCGACCCTGAGCCCTGTCCACTTTGCGATACGGAGCTTCGACAAAGCCGTACCTGTTGACCCGGGCAAAAGTGCTGAGCTGTCCAATCAATCCGATGTTGGGACCCTCAGGAGTTTCTATCGGGCACATCCGACCATAGTGGGAATAGTGCACGTCCCGGACTTCAAATCCCGCCCGTTCCCTGCTCAGACCACCAGGCCCAAGGGCGCTGAGGCGGCGTTTATGACTCAGTTCGGCCAGGGGATTGGTCTGATCCATGAACTGGGAGAGCTGGGAACTGCCAAAGAACTCTTTGATGGCGGCAATTACCGGACGGATATTAATCAGCGCCTGAGGCGTAATCGCATCCACGTCCTGAATCGTCATCCGTTCTTTGACGACACGCTCCATCCGGGACAATCCAACCCGGAACTGGTTTTGCAAAAGCTCACCGACACAGCGCAAACGCCGGTTGCCCAGGTGGTCTATGTCGTCGGTATCGCCCAGGTCCTGCATCAGGTTGAGCAGATAGCCGATTACAGCAACAATATCATTTTTGGTGACATGGTTTATACCCTTGGGGGGCTGCCCGTTATCCCGAACGATCACGGGCTCATTATCAGTGCTGTACACCACAAAAGCTGCTGGCGGATTTTCTTCACTATAAATCCTTTCCAACAGTTCATCGGTCAGCACATCGCCCTTCTCGGCCAAAATCTCGCCTGTGGCGGTTGAGACAACTGGCTCCGCCAGTTTGCGGTAACGAATCCGCCGCCGGGCGCTGAGCTTTTTATTTAACTTATATCGACCGACATGGGCCAGATCATAACGCTTGGGGTCAAAAAACAAATTTTCAAACAAAGACTTCGCGTTGTCCACGTTGGCTGGTTCGCCAGGGCGAAGACGTTTATACACCTCAAGCAAGCCGGTTTCAAAGGAATCGGTATGATCCTTTTCCAAAGTAGCATTAAGTGCAGGATGTTCGGATCCAAACAGGTCTAAAATCTCTGCATCGGTGCCAAAGCCGATACTGCGGAGCAGCACTGTCATTGGCAGTTTCCGCGTCCGGTCTACCCGCACCCAGATGATGCCGTTACCATCGGTCTCGAACTCCAACCAGGCGCCACGATTAGGAATCAATGTTCCAGTAAACAACCGCTTGCCGGCAGGGTCAATAGAGCTGTTAAAATAAGCCCCCGGTGACCGAACCAATTGGCTGACAATAATCCGCTCTGCGCCATTGATGATAAAAGTTCCGTTTTCGGTCATCTTAGGGAAGTCACCCATATAGACTTCCTGTTCTTTGACTTCGCCGGTATCCTTGTTGATCAGGCGCACCCGGACCTTCAGGGGGGCAGCATATGTGGCATCCCGTTCTTTACATTCATCCACAGTATATTTAGGAGTATCAAGACTGTGGTCGATAAACTCCAGGAGCAACACCTCTGTAAAGTCCTTAATTGGGGAAATGTCCTTAAACATTTCCGCCAACCCCTCATGGATAAACCAGTTGTAGGATTCCCGCTGAATTTCTATCAGGTCGGGAATCTGCAAAATTTCTTCAATCTTGGAGTAGCTGACGCGTTGGCGCACACCCGCTGTGACCGCATTGGCCAATATCAATCACCCCTCGTCCAGATTTTGACAGTTGGTTATGTTTTCATAGCCCTATAGCTTGCCCCAACGGAGGGCTGATTATTCTCCGCTTTAAATATAAATAGGGGCAAAATGTGTATTACATGGCAAGTAATAATAATAACACAACATAGTGCCCCTGTCAAATTTTGTGCAGTATAAACAAGGCGTCCCGGGGGACGCCTTGCGAATTGGACTACTTAACTTCTACGCTGCCGCCCACTTCGCTAATTTTGGCTTTAATTTCTTCAGCTTCTTCTTTGCTGACCTTTTCTTTAATGGGCTTGGGCGCATTGTCAACCAATTCCTTGGCTTCCTTAAGTCCCAGACCGGTAATTTCGCGGACGACTTTGATAACTTTGATCTTTTGGTCGCCGGCAGAGGCGAGAACTGCGTCAAATTCTGTTTGCTCTTCAGCAGCGTCGGCAGCGGCGCCGCCAGCAGCGGGCATTGCAGCCATAGCCATAGGAGCAGCGGCAGTTACACCAAACTCCTCTTCACAAGCTTTTACCAGCTCGGACAATTCCAGTACGGTCATACCTTTTACGATTTCAAGAACTTCTTGGACTTTAGACATATTAGTTAACCTCCTGATTAATTAGTTTCTTTTTGTTCACGAATGGCGTCGATGACACCGGCAAAATTACGCAAGTTACCCTGCAAGACGTTGACAAAGCCAGAAACAGGCGCCTGGAACCCGGACAGAACCTGGGCCAGAAGCACCTCCCGGCTGGGAAGGTCGGCCAGGGCGCTGATACCGGCGGCGTCGATAATCTTTCCTTCAACCACACCGATTTTTAACGCGGGTTTTTTGTGCTCTTTGGCATATTTGCTCAGAATCCGTGCCGGCGCAACCGGATCTTCATAACTGAAGGCAATCGCTGTCGGGCCAACCAACTCATCTTTCAAGCCGTCCAGTCCGGCTTGTTCAGCAGCAAACTTGGTAAGCGTGTTCTTTAGCACCTTGAACTCAACGCCGGCCTCACGTAACTGACGACGCAGTTCGGTGACTTCAGCCACATCCAGACCACGGTAATCGGTGAGAACAACGGCGCTTGCCCGTTCAAAACGGTCGGCAATTTCGGCAACTATCTTTTGCTTTGCTTCTAATACTGAAGCGGAACTCAATCGCTACACCTCCTGTCGCTAAAATCAACAAACCCTTCCCGAGGGCAGGAAGGGTCAAGGGCAATAGAAACAAGCCTTTATCCACTCCGCCTCGGCAGGAAGATTAAGTCCCGAAGGACTCCTGAGTCTGTGGCAGATATATTCTCTTTTAATTGCTGCCAGCAAAGTGTATCATGGACCGCTAGGTCCAGTCAAGCATTAAATTTCGCGGTCGATGGCAGCTGCCCGTTGCGGGCTGACCTTAACGCCAGGGCCCATGGTTGAGGAAACCGTGATGGAACGGAAGTACTGGCCTTTGGCAGCAGCGGGCTTGGCTTTGAGCAGGGCTTCAATGATTGTGCGGAAGTTGCCCAGCAATTGCTCCAGCTCGAAGGATGCCTTGCCGATTGGGGCATGAATGATTCCGGCTTTTTCGACCCTGTACTCAATTTTACCGGCTTTGATTTCCTGAACTGCGCGCCCCACATCCATGGTGACGGTGCCGGTCTTGGGGTTGGGCATCAGGCCTCGGGGGCCAAGCAACCGACCAAGTTTACCAACTGTTCCCATCATGTCAGGGGTTGCGACGGCCACATCAAAATCAAGCCATCCACCCTGAATTTTTGTGACCAAGTCAGCTTCACCGACCACATCAGCGCCAGCCTCTTCTGCTTCCTTGGCTTTTTCGCCTTTGGCGAATACAACAACCCGGGCAGTCTTGCCGGTTCCGTGGGGCAGGACAACCGCTCCCCGCACCTGCTGATCAGCATGCTTGGGGTTTACGCCCAACTTAAAAGCAACTTCGATGGTCTCATCAAACTTGGCTGAAGCCATGTCCTTTACAAGTTCCAGCGCTTCCTTAGGACCGTAATATTCGGTGCGCTCAAACTTCTTTAAACTCTCTTGAATCCTCTTGCTTTCTTTGGCCATGTTTAGTCCTCCTTGTGGTGCAAACGGGCAATTACCCTCCCACATAATTTAAAAATCCTTAATCCTCGACAACAATACCCATGCTGCGGGCGGTGCCTTCGACCATCCGCATGGCGGCCTCTACATCGGCTGCGTTCAGATCGACCTTTTTCAGCTCGGCAATTTCCTTTACCTGATCGCGTTTGACTGTGGCAACCTTAACCTTATTTGGTTCACCGGAAGCCTTTTCAATCCCGGCAGCTTTCTTCAACAAGACTGCGGCCGGCGGCGTTTTGGTAATAAAGCTGAAGGAACGGTCCTGATAGACTGTAATCTCCACAGGTATAATCAAGCCTGCCTGCTTGGAAGTCTTTTCGTTGAACTCTTTACAGAAGGCCATGATATTAAGACCTGCCTGACCCAACGCGGGTCCTACCGGGGGAGCCGGGTTGGCCTTGCCTGCAGGGATCTGCAGCTTGATTACCTTAATCGCTTTTTTGGGCATGATTCCACCTCCTGCTAAACAAAAATATATAAACTACAGCGGTTCTACCTGATCAAAATCCATTTCCATTGGCGTTTCACGGCCAAATATCGACACGGAAACCTTTATTTTGCCCTTGTCGGGCACAACCTCTTGAACAACAGCGACCACGCCAGCAAATGGGCCGTGGTTAATCTTGACATTGTCGCCAACTTTGAACTTCAGGTTGACCAGCGGTTCTTTCATGCCCATGCGCTTCATAATGTTACGCAATTCAGCCTCCGCCAACGGAATTGGCCGGGGACCTGAACCCACAAATCCGGTAACACCAGGGGTGTTGCGCACAACAAACCAAGACTCGTCGGTCATAATCATTTCTACCAAGACATAGCCGGGAAAGAATTTTCGGTGGACCGTTCGCATCTGATTGTTTTTTTGCTCCACCTCATCCTGGGTAGGCACTAGCACGCGAAAAATCCGATCTTCCATTTTCATGTGAACCAGGCGCTTCTCCAGGTTGGTCTTGACCTTGTTCTCGTAACCGGAGTAAGTATGGATAACATACCACTTTTTTTCCATAATACTTGGGCTCAGGGGCCCAACCCCCTTTTTCAGTAACTCAGTAAATCTAGAAAATTAAATCAAGCACGCCCAGATACAGACTATCCAGTACCCAGACAATCAGCGTGACCACGCCAACAGTCACTAAAACCACCGATGTATAAGTGGTGAGCTCCTGCCGATTGGGCCACACAACCTTTTTTAACTCACGGCGGACATCTTTAAAGAAATTAATTATTTTCCCCATGGGTCTCCCCCCTGCTACTTGGTTTCTTTATGAACGGTTTGCTGCCGGCAAAAACGGCAGAATTTTTTCAGTTCAATCCGATCAGGGGTGTTTTTCTTATTCTTGGTGGTTGTATAATTGCGCTGCTTGCAATCATTGCAGGCCAAGGTAACAATTACCCGCATTGAAGACACCTCCTCTGGTATGCCACAGGCCGACTTAACTTTTAGTCACCTGTAAAATCTATCACACCAACCCGTCCTTGTCAATAAATCAGCAAAAAAGTGGCCGCCGAAGCGGCCACTTTGGACTCTTTAGATAAGAGCTGTTACGGCACCGGCACCTACGGTGCGGCCACCTTCGCGGATAGCGAAACGCAGACCTTCTTCGACACCGATCGGAGTGATCAGTTCGATTTCCAGGTTGACGTTGTCGCCAGGCATGACCATTTCCACGCCCTCTTCCAGCTTGATAACGCCAGTAACGTCAGTTGTCCGGAAGTAGAACTGGGGACGGTAACCGTTGAAGAACGCTGTATGACGGCCACCTTCTTCTTTGCTCAGGACGTAAACCTGGGCCTTAAAATTGGTGGCAGGCTTAATGCTGCCCGGCTTGGCCAGAACCTGACCACGCTGAACATCCTTGCGGTCGACACCACGCAACAGGGCGCCA
The DNA here is from genome assembly GCA_009711825.1 of Bacillota bacterium. Taxonomy (NCBI): domain Bacteria; kingdom Bacillati; phylum Bacillota; species Bacillota bacterium. Next base: position 76,696 of record VEMY01000003.1, read on the forward strand.
ATGTTGTCGCCGGCTTCTGCATAGTCCAGCAGCTTACGGAACATCTCAACACCGGTACATACGGTCTTGCGAGATGCTTCTGCCATACCGACAATCTCAACCTCGTCGCCAGTCTTGATTTGACCACGCTCAACACGGCCAGTAACAACAGTACCGCGACCAGTGATGGTGAAAACGTCTTCGATGGGCATCAGGAACGGCTTATCTACATCACGCTCGGGCTGGGGAATATACTCGTCCACAGCGGACATCAGTTCCATGATTTTGTCGGCCCATTCGCCATCGGGATCTTCGAGAGCCTTGAGGGCGCTGCCCCTGACAACTGGGATGTCGTCACCGGGGAAATCATACTCGCTGAGAAGTTCGCGAACTTCCATTTCTACCAGTTCCAGTAGTTCCTCATCATCAACCATGTCCACTTTGTTCAGGAACACAACAATGTTGGGAACGTCAACCTGGCGGGCCAGCAGAATGTGCTCACGGGTTTGGGGCATGGGACCGTCAGCGGCGGAAACAACGAGAATCGCACCGTCCATCTGAGCAGCACCGGTAATCATGTTTTTGACGTAGTCGGCGTGACCGGGGCAGTCAACGTGGGCATAATGACGGTTTTCAGTCTCATACTCAACGTGCGCGGTGGAGATTGTGATGCCCCTTGCTTTTTCTTCAGGAGCCTTGTCGATTTGATCAAACTCAACTTGTGCAGAAAGACCCTTCTGTGCCAGTACGTATGTAATGGCAGCGGTCAAAGTGGTTTTGCCGTGGTCAACGTGACCGATGGTGCCGACGTTGATATGCGGCTTTGTGCGTTCAAACTTTTGCTTTGCCAACGTGCTCATCCTCCCTTTTGATGAAAAATATCTTAACCAATATTTAGTGTAAAATACCTGCCGCTCCTAAAAAGGACCAGATTAAGTATGGTGGCGGCGCAGGGACTTGAACCCCGGACACTGCGGGTATGAACCGCATGCTCTAGCCAGCTGAGCTACGCCGCCACAAATATGGAGCTCACGACCGGGATTGAACCGGTGACCTTATCCTTACCAAGGATACGCTCTGCCGACTGAGCTACGTGAGCATGATTTGGTTGCGGGGACAGGATTTGAACCTGCGACCTCCGGGTTATGAGCCCGACGAGCTACCTGACTGCTCCACCCCGCGATGGAGCGGGTGATGGGAATCGAACCCACGTAACTAGCTTGGAAGGCTAGGGCTCTACCATTGAGCTACACCCGCGTTGGTGGAGAGGACTGGATTCGAACCAGTGAAGGCTGAGCCAGCAGATTTACAGTCTGCCCCCTTTGGCCAACTCGGGAACCTCTCCACATGTCAGTCACAAACTACATTATACACAGCACAACCCTCGAGGTCAAGAAGATTATCTGTCCAGATTCTTGAAAAACAACAGAAAATTAAATGTCGCGAATTTCCAGATATCGCTCCAATTTCCGCTTCACTCGTTGGAGTGCATTATCAATTGATTTTACATGGCGCTGCAATTCGGCGGCTATCTCCTGATAAGACTTCCCTTCCAGATAGAGCATCAATACCTTGCGCTCGAGACCACTGAGGATTTCACTCATTTTCTTTTCTATGTCACTATATTCTTCCCGGTTTATCATTAATTCTTCCGGATCGGTGATCTTCACTCCCGAGATCACATCCATTAAAGTGCGGTCAGAATCCTCATCGAAGATGGGCTTATTCAGTGATACATACGAATTAAGCGGGATGTGCTTTTGCCTGGTGGCAGTTTTTATTGCCGTGATAATCTGCCTGGTCACGCAAAGCTCGGCAAATGCTTTAAATGATGAGAGCTTGTCCCCCCGAAAATCCCGGATTGACTTATAGAGGCCGATCATGCCTTCCTGAATAATGTCTTCCCTGTCGGCGCCGATCAAAAAGTAGGACCGGGCCTTGGCGCGCACAAAATTTTTATATTTGTTAATTAAAAATTCAGTGGCATGGCGATTGCCTGCACAGGCGGCCAAAGCAATTTCTTCATCACTGAGCATGTCCCAGTCAAAACTGTCATGTTGGACAGTTGCTGTCACGCCGGTTCCTCCCCCCACTTTGATAGCTATTTTACGCTTAATTATAACCCCGGCGGCAAATTAGGTCAAGGTTTGCCGGGACTAGAGCCTTTTATGGTAAATCTTTTCAAATCTTTTAAGGCTTCATTTTTCAGGCGTGTCTCCAGACGCGTAGTTTGCTGGTCAGTTTGAGTATTGCGGGCAGATTGGGAAATCACCGCGGAAACACGTTTATATTCCAGATAAAACTCCCGGCTGGACCAGCGCCGGGCGCCCTTGCCCATGACAATCTGCTGCTGAGCCCAGTCAGAAGTGACAACAGCAACCTGATTGCGGTCGGTAAGACCGGCGGTTAGTTTTTCGATTAAGGAGTCGGCGGTCTGTCCATATTCGGTGTAATAGACATCTAAGCCCGGCCAGGACTCCTGACTGCCGGCGCCCTTGCTGCGGTAGGCATCGAACACGACAACCACATGTTCACCGGTATAAGCCCGGTATTCCAGCAGCATCTCCACCAGACGATCCCGGGCCTCGGCTAAAGCAGTTTTTTGAAGCGCTTTCAGCTCCGGCCAACTGCCAATTACGTTATAGCCGTCAACAATCAGGTAGTTCATCCTAGGCCACGCTGGCGGACGATCTCGTAGAGCATAATTGCGCCCGCAACTGAAACATTTAATGATTCGACGGTCCCCAGGACCGGAATGCTCGCCACATAGTCGCTTTTCTGCCTGAGCAGCCTGGGGACTCCCGTTCCCTCGCCGCCGAGGACCAGAACCACTGGAAAGTCCCACTTGATATCCGTATATCGCTCCCCATCCATGTCCGCAGCTGCAATCCAAAAACCTTTTTCTTTGAGATATTCTAACGCTTGCGCCAGGTTTGTCACCCGGGCCACAGGCACCGATTCCACAGCTCCCATTGACACTTTGGCCACAGTTTCGTTGAGCTGGGCGCTGCGCCGCTTGGGGATTATCACGCAGGAGACACCGGCGCAATCAGATGAACGCAAGAGGGATCCGAAATTATGCGGATCCTCGACATTGGCCAACATCAATAGCACGGGATTTTTGCTCATATCCATTTCGCCAAGAACATGGTCTAGATCTACATATTCCCATGCCGAGGTAAAGGCAAGCACACCCTGGTGGTTTACCTCGCCGGCGGCCTCATCAAGTTTTTCCCGGGGAACAAACTGAACCGGGCATCCACGCTCGCGAGCGGCGTTGAGCAGCGTCTGCAGATTGCCACGCACGTTTTTTGCTACCAAAACCTTCAAGATTGTGCGCCGCCCCTTGAGAGCAGCTAAGACATTATTGCGTCCGCCGATAAGCTCACTCATTTTTCTGCATCCTCTGCCAGCGCCCGCAAGACATGGCGCCTTCATTGCATGTGCCGTCGATATCGCAGCGAGCGCCGGCATTAGCAAAGAGAATCGGCGCCTGCTCCCGAACCAAACTCAGCATCTTCCAGGCCAGACGGCGGATTTCCCACTGGGCACGCTGACAGCACCGCTGCTCGAAAAAATTGTGCAAACTTCGGCAGTTCATGGTCACCACAAGACTTGTGTGACAGGCATTGGGCAGGACATAACGCGCGTCCTCTTTGTCAACCAGCGCGGCCAGCTCGCTGTATGCCCGATCAATTTCCCGCATAACCTTTTGATACCGGCTGGCGGCTTCTGAATTGGCCTGTATCCCTGGCGGCACCACATACTCAAATCCCGCCTCGGCAACATAACGCTGGGATTTCTGCGAGTAGCTGGCGATGCGATGGCGGACCAACTGATGGGACAGGGCCCTGCTGACTCCCTCGATGCCAAAGGTAAAGGAAACATGTTCCAGAGGCGACATGTGTCCCATGGACAACAATTTATTCACCAGCTTCTCCGCTTTGCCGGCGCGCATTTGCTCCCGCAAAGCTTCGATGCCGGCATCTGAATAACACAGACGGGCGGCTGCCGCCACTTGTTGTTCAGGATTAGGCGTCCAGCTCAGCAAACTAACCTTCACTGTCATCCACCTCCAGGATAGTTTGAAATAACGCTTCCAGGCGCTGGTTCTGACCGCTTAACCACAGCCAACCGACCACAACCTCCAAACCGGTCGCCTGACAATATTCGGCCGAACTCCGGGGCAGTCCCTTGCAATTACGCCCCCGGCGTTGCAAATCCAACTCCCGCTCGGTAAGCAGGCTTCGCACTTTTTCCAGAACCCGGGCCTGGCCATGGGCGCTGGTCAACGCTACCGCTGCCTTCTGGGCGGACTGCCCCGGCGCCAGCTGGCGCCCGACCACCAGCTCTTGACGGCAATAGAGCTCATAAACCGCATCACCAATCCACGCTAGATGCTGCACGGGTAAAAGTGCTGCCTGGTCGGCGCTCAGGGTGTGCATCATATACCCGCCTGAGCCTGGGCAGATTCAATTCGGCGCAGCGCTCGCTCCCGCCCTAGAATCGGCAGCAAATAGTATAGTTCCTGTCCGCTTGTCGCGCCCGAAAGGGCGACGCGGATTGGCATAAATACAGCCTTGCCGCTGACACCTGCGCTCTTTTTCAGGTCTTTATTTAGCTGCTTTAGCATTTGTTGACAGGCATCCTGCTCCAACTTCTCCATATCTTTCAGGCGCTCGGTAAGGGCGTCTAAAACCAGAGGCGTGCTCTCTAGAAGCAGGTGCTCTTTGGCTTCCGGCGACACAATAACCGTATCACTCAAGTATTCCTTGACATGCTCCGGGAACTCGCTGAGATTGTTCAACTCGTCCCGCACCACACCCAGAACATAGGCCAGCCATTCATCACTAAGCTTTGCATCAATCCCGGCAGCCTCTAGATGGGGGTGACTGAGTGACACCAAGTAATCTAAATCAGCATGCTGCAAGTATTGATTGTTAAGCCAATCCAACTTCTTAAAATCAAAGACTGCCGGGCTCTTAGAAACCCGTTCCAGATCAAAGCGGCTGACAATCTCCTCCAGGGGCATGATTTCCTTTTCCTCATCAGGAGACCAGCCCAGCAAAGCCAAGAAGTTGACGATTGCCTCGGGCAGGTAACCGCGCCGGGCATAGGCTTCAACCGACATATCCCCCATACGCTTGCTCATCTTGCGCCCGGTTTCGTCCAAAATCAACGATACATGGGCAAATTCCGGTGTATCTTCCCCCAGGGCATCGTAAATGAGGATCTGATTGGGCGTATTGGTCAGGTGTTCATTGGCCCTAATTACATGGGTGATACCCATGGTGAGATCATCAACTACCACAGCGAAATTGTAAGTGGGAATGCCGTCGGACTTTATGATCACGAAATCACTGATATCGCTGGTATCAACACTTACCTCGCCGCGAATCAAGTCCTGGAAAACCACAGTCTTTTCTTTTGGGACCTTAAAACGTATCGTGGGTTTGAGTCCCTCGGCCAGCTTTTGCTCTACTTCCTGGGGCGCGAGGTGGCGGCAACGCCCGCTATAGCCAAAACTACCCTCGCCCTGTTGACGCTGGGCAGCCAATTCTTCTGCGGTGCAAAAACAATAGTATACATGTCCCCCCAGCCATAGACGGCCCAAATACTCTTTATAGATTTCCAGACGTTCGGTTTGGCGGTAGGGCCCGTTGGCGCCGCCAACTTCAAGCCCTTCATCCCACTCTAAACCCAACCAACGTAGGTTTTCGGCAATCGCCTGCTCCCACTTAACATCAGACCGCTCTAAGTCTGTATCCTCACTGCGGAGCAGCATCTTCCCGCCCTGCCGGCGCGCAAAAAGCCAGTTGAACAACACTGTGCGGGCGCCGCCGATATGCAGGGGTCCAGTGGGGCTGGGCGCAAATCTTACTCTGACTGTCATTTAGATTACCTCCTCACAGGCACCAGCGTGCACACACAATGGGCGGCAATTCCCTCCCTGCGCCCGGTAAACCCCAGGCCTTCGCTGGTAGTTGCCTTTATATTTATGTTTTCCTTAGCAATGCCAAGTATTTCCTGAAGCCTGTCCACCATTTCCGGAATAAACGGACTGAGTTTGGGTACTTGGGCAATAACTACGATGTCGACATTGCCAACTGCATAGCCTTTCGCCGTGACCTTGTCAACGACACTAGCTAAAAGCTTGCAACTGTCGACTCCGGCCCACCGAGCATCGCTGTCGGGGAAATGTTGCCCAATATCCCCCAGCGCCGCAGCGCCTAACAGAGCGTCCATCAAGGCGTGAACCAAAACGTCTGCATCGGAATGCCCCAATAAACCTTGGTGATGTGGCACTGCCACACCGCCAAGAATCAAGTCTCTGTCCTCAGCAAAGCGGTGAACATCAAAACCCGTACCAACCCGCATCTCTGTACCTCCAGACTCGATCCGTCGCAAATCCTCCGGGGTCGAGATTTTAAAATTCCCCGGCTCTCCCGCAACAACAGTCACCTGCTCCCCTAAAGCTTCCACCAGGGAAGCGTCATCAGTCGCGATTATCCCCCGTTGCTGGGCATTGAGATACGCGCGCCACAGCAGCTCCCGCCGGAATGCTTGCGGTGTCTGGACAGCCACAAGACGGTCGCGCTCAGGGGTAGCTTGGACCTTATCCCCGGCGAGGACTTTTATCGTGTCTGTCACGGGCACTCCAGGAATTGCGGCCCCGTGCTCGCTGGCGGCAAGAAGCACACGCTGAATTAAACTGTCGCTGGCAAACGGCCTGGCGCCATCATGGACCAATACCAAATCGCTATGTTCTGTATGTACAATACCGTTATATACTGACTGTTGCCGTGTAGCTCCGCCAGTTACAACCCGGCAGTTCAACCCAGCCGCCTCAGCTACCGCCGCTGCCCGCCCTTCTTCACCGGCGCGGGCAACAATCAATAAATCGTCAACGAAATCACTCAGGGATAACAAGCTGCGGGCCAACACAGGTTGACCCGCAATCTCAATAAACTGCTTATTCACAGAGGCGCCCATGCGCGTGCTTTTTCCGGCTGCAACAACAATTGCCGTAATCATAGCGTTACTCAGCCCGTTCTTTCCTGTTTTAGTTTTGCAAAAATCATCCGACCGGCGGCAGTCTGAAGAACACTGGTCACCAGGACGCCGATTTCCTGTCCAATATGGGACTTGCCACCGTCGACAACAATCATTGTGCCGTCGTCCAAGTAAGCGATGCCCTGACCGGATTCCTTGCCGTCCTTTATGATTTGGACATCCATTTCTTCACCCGGCAGAACAACCGGTTTTACTGCGTTGGCCAGTTCGTTGATATTTAATACCGGCACACCCTGAAGCTCGCAGACTTTATTCAGGTTGTAATCGTTGGTTACAACTTTCCCACCCATCCTTTGAGCGAGCTTTACAAGTCTGCTGTCAACTTCAAGTCCGTCATCCACATTATCATCCAAAACATTGACAGGCACTTTTAGTTCCTTTTGAATCCGGTTGAGTATATCCAAGCCCCGCCGACCCCGGTTGCGTTTCAGGGTGTCGGATGAGTCAGCGATATGCCTTAGCTCCTCAAGCACAAAATTGGGTATAACAATCTTGCCGTCGATAAATCCGGCATGAGTGATGTCGGCGATTCGACCATCTATTATAACACTGGTGTCGAGAATTTTTGGCATCGATGAATCTGCAGGGGCAACCCTTTCCCGGGGTGCCCGGGAAAACGCGGAGAAAATATCGTCCCGTTTTTTTACTGCCACAACCAGGCCCAGATAGGCCAACAGCAAATTACTGAGAATGGGCAAATAAGGACCAACCACCGGCACAACGCCAAATGGCTGAATTAACAGGGTGCCAACTGCCAAACCAATGATTACGCCCAACGTGCCGGCAACGATGTCCTGGCCGGGAACCAATGCCACGGCACGTTCCATTAGTCCGGCCAAGTTTACCACTGTGCTTGTCGCCCAGGGAGCGATAAGGAAACAGATAAGGCCGAATAAAAGTGCGCCCAGGACGATGGTTATATTCAGTTGAACATCGGGCAGAGGAGTAAGCGTGAATGCTGGAATTGCCGGCAGAGCGTTTACAAGAGAATAGCCTGCCAACAAACCGAAAAGTGTTAGGACTATGCGTACTATTTTTGCGAGCAATTTTTCACCTCCCAGCTGTCTGGCAACTATTATACACTAAACAGACTACCACTATTCAAGGGTCTGGGCAAGTAATTTTGAGGCCATTTCTTCATCGATTCCCTTTGCCAGGGCCACCTCGCTGAGCAAAATTTGCCGCGCTGTATCGAGCATTTTTCGCTCACAGGTAGACAGACCCTTTTCCCGCTCTCTGAGCATCAGGTTGCGGACCACTTCGGCAATGGCAAAAACATCACCGGATTTCATTTTGTCCAAATGGGCCCGGTAGCGACGGTTCCAATTAGCGGTGCTGAGGCTGCGCTTGATGCGAAGCTCCTCAAGGACCCGTTGCACTGTCTCGGCATCAATAACCTGACGCAAGCCGACATCGCCAACGTTTGCCACCGGAACCATCACTTTCATGTCGCCAATTGGCATCTTTAAGACATAGTACTGTTTGGTTTTGCCCAGGATTTCTCTGTTTTCAATTGCAACAATAGTGCCCGCACCATGCATCGGGTACACCACCTTGTCCCCAACCTTAAAAACGGACATGGCCAGCCCTCCCTTTGTGACATAACAATAGTTTAGCATAACGCAAAAGAGGTGTCAAAAAAGCTTATAGTAACATACAGCGGCTCTACTGTCAATAAAAAATTTGCCTGCTCCTCCACCGGACCCAGATTGACATTGCCAAACCAATATCGGTATAATCTATAATAATTACTTGTTAACGGGGTAATTCCGTGAAAGAGGTTGCTGATTGCACACGCTTCCAACAGAAAGTTGAAGAATTTTTGATTCGGCACCGCAGTATCCTAGATGTATTATCCAAATACCAGGAATCGAACGCCCGGGTTAACAGGTCTGTAATCAAGGCGGTCACAAATTGCGGCTTTCTGAAGATCAGAGCTGAGCGACAACCATTTTCGCCCGAGCTAAGCCTGGTGGAAATCAGTGAGCACACCCGCACCCATGTTGAAGGAGCTCTCTGCGAGTACTGCCGGGAAGTCGTGGAAACAGAATTGGGCAACAATCTCTTTTATCTGGAGGCGCTTTGTAATTTACTTGATTCCGACCTGTTGGCGATTCTGGAACGGGAGTATGACAAAGTTTCAACCCTGGGCAAGTTCAATCTGTCCTGACAAAAAGCCGCAGCGTTTATGCTGCGGCTTTTTTAGTCTGCCAGCACAGGCAGAGCTTCAGTTTGCAAAAATACGGCCAGCACTTCGCCCGATTCTTCCCACGCTGTGGCAGCCTCCACACCGATATAGCGGTAATGCCAGGGCTCATATATATAGCCGCTAACATCCTCACTGCCTTCAGGGTAGCTGAGGGCAAAACCAAACCGGTGGGCATTAGCCAGCAACCACTGCCCGGGCTCAGTATCAGCGAAACCAGCGCTGAAATCCCTGTCGGTGCCACCAAAATCGACGGCTGTGCCCAATTGGTGCTCCGACTGCCCCGGGCGGGCACTAAACCGATTGGCCGCTTCCTCGCCATGCTGACGGGCATAGTTGGTAAACAAGTTCACCTGGGTCTGATAAGATCGATATGCGGAGTTCACCAGCAGAGTGACACCATCTACCTGCGCAGCTTCCCACATCTGCTCCAAATGTTCTAGAACCTCCATTCGCACTTGACGATTGGCACTGGGGTTTTGTTTCATGCGGCTGGGGATGTCCACTAAATCACCGGGAACAAACTGACCAAGACTGGTGGTTTTTAAAACTGGAACAAAGAGATTGTTGCCGTCGTATACCGGATCCCCCTGGTAACTGAAGCGAGCGACAATTTTTTTGTCCTCCGCAGCTGCAAACTCAAATTCAGACTCTGCACCCAATACTTCACCGGCAGACTCCCACTGCAGAAAATCGTAACCGGCAGCAGGCTGGGCCTTGAGTTTTACAAAATCCCCATATGCATAGTCGCCAGCGCCGGAAACGGTTCCAACGTAAGGAGCAATCTCGAGATCTATGACAAATTGTCTGGGATCGAAACGGGCGACAAGCTCTCGATCGGACCCAGCTGTAAACTCGACAACTGATTGCTCTGAGAACAACTGTTCATCTTCATACCAGCCGGCGAACTCATAACCGGGTTCTGGTTCCGCACTTAGCCCGACCAAACTTCCATCTTTATAGACTCCGGCGCCGGAAACGGAGCCATTGCCATCAACTGCAACGGCGACATCATATTGCGGACCAGTCTCTGCACAGCCAGCGCTTGCAAGTAATAGCACCAGAGTCAAGGCTAGCAAAGTTTTCATATGGCTCCCCCTTGTCTGCGACGTCTATAGTACTGCCAATAGTCCACAAGATAATTTTTTATCCCAACCAAAACGTAGATTACTATGGGAAACATGAAAAATGCAGAAGCATGCCATTTAAACAAAATAACTACAGCGATTAAGACTGCCACAATTGCCAACACCACCGGCCGTGACACACCCGCAGTCTTGAAATCTGGATACTTGATGGTGCAGACCATCAACCAGGCCAAAAACAGGGTCAATACAGCAATAATCCACCCGGGTATATACGCTGCATACATCATTGTTAAAGCCAGAAACCCTCCGGTAAGCGTTATTGGCAAGCCGATAAAATAACCGTCTGCCTTACCGCTGCTCACATTGAACCGGGCGAGACGCAAAGCGCCCATCAGCGTAAAACTGAAAGCGATGATCAGCCCCAGGTATCCAAACTGGGAAAGGCTGACAGCGTATGCTAACAGGGCCGGAGCAACACCAAAGGTTACCAAGTCAGAGAGAGAATCCAACTGTTTGCCAAATTCGCTGCTAACTCCCAGAAACCGCGCCAGGCGGCCATCAAATCCATCAAAGAGCATTCCGGCTACAATGTAGACGCCAGCCCAGTCCCATTGCTCGTTGAGCAGCATCACCAGAGCAACGAGTCCAAAGACCAAGTTCGCCAACGTACACAAACTGGGGAGAATCTTTTTTAGGAGATGCATCAGTCAACTCTCTCCCCAATAATGGTGCAACCGGCTATCACTTTATCTCCCACTTTAACCAACGGGGAAACATTGCCCGGAAATATTATCTGGGTACAGGAACTGAACTTTATCATACCAATTTTTTCGCCCTGGGCGACGGCTTGTCCGCCCTGAACCCAGCTAACCACCCGGCGGGCCACAATCCCGGCAATTTGCACGATTTTCACCGGCAAATCCCCTTGGACTGTAATCAGGTTTTTTTCGTTGTACAACGGAGCGCCCGGGTTCATTGCCGGCAAAAACCGACCAGGTCGATGCACGCTTTCCACTACCTCGCCCGCCACGGGACTGCGATTGACATGGACATTCAGGGGGGACATAAATATGCTTACCTCCCAGGCGTCATCTCCAACAAATTGGCAATTGGTTCGACTGACTTTTGTTACGGTTCCATCAGCCGGCGCCAACACAGCTTCGGCTCTCTTTAGCGGCTGCCGCACAGGATCGCGAAAAAAATACAATACGAAAATAAGTGCTCCCAAGGGGACGACAACCAGCCAGGTTTGCAACAAGCCGGCGATTAACAATAACAAAATACAGCATATAACATACCACTTGCCTTCACGAAATGCCAAACCCACTCTGTTACCTCCTTATATAAACCGCTGCCGGTCAATAATCATTTGTTGTTGCAGCCGCCGAAGCCCTTCCTTGATGGTCCGGGCCCTTGCCTCGCCAATCCCCTCAACCTCGTCAAGCTCTTCCAGGGAGGCGGCAACTATGCTTTGTAGAGAACCAAATGCCGCCACCAGGTTTTCGACAATAAGCATCGGCAGGCGGGGAATCTTGTTGAGCAGACGATGGCCCCGGGAGATCAACGGTTGCTCCAGGGCGCTAACGGCGCCGGAGTAACCGAGAATTTTGCTGAAGTTAGTAAGGTCCAGCAGTTCCTCCGAGGAAAGCGCTGCCATATCCGATAACACGCCTTCAATAGAACGATTGTCGCCGGCAACGAGATAGTCCTTGACCACCAGTTGCCCATCTTCATCGGTATCGGCAATCAATTCTTCCAGCTGCATTTTGATCAAACGTCCCTCGGAACCAAGCTCAACAATATATTTCGTTATTTCTTTAACAATCCTTGTAACCATTTCAAAACGTTGTAATACAGTGGTAACGTCGGATAAATTCACCATCTCCTCAAATTCCAGGACACCCAAGTTAGAAAGTGCGTGATTAAAAACCGATTGGTATTTGTCCAGGGTCTGTATGGCCTGATTAGCCTTGGTGAGGATGAAACCGATGTCTTTTAACGGATATTTGACACTGCCCTTATACAACGTGATGATGTTCCGACGTTGGGAGATAGAAATTGTGAGCAGACCTGTCGCCCGGGCCACGCGCTCCGCTGTCCGGTGACGGATGCCGGTTTCGGTGGAGGGGATGCCGGGGTCGGGCATCAACATGGCGTTTGCATACAGAATCCTACGAGTATCGGGGCTGAGGATGATGGCGCCGTCCATCTTAGCCAGCTCATACAGGCTTGCAGGAGTAAATTCGGTATCAAGCCGAAAACCGCCGTCCACCAGTGGCATGACATCCTCTGGTTCGCCGATTACAATCAGCGCACCGGTCTTGGCACGCAAAACGTTTTCCAAACCTTCCCGGAGTAAAGTTCCGGGCGCCACCAAATTCAAAACCTGAAATATTCCCTCGCTGGGCAATCTGATCTCAGCTATCTTTGTCACCTCCAAAAGCAGCATCTATTGCTTCGGACACCGTGTCCGCAGGGATTACGTTAAAATTCGGGGGAACAACACACTCAACCCGGGGAACTACCGCTTGGGCAAAGCCGAGCTTGGCTGCCTCCCGAAGACGTTGATCCAGCCGTGCAACAGCACGCACTTCCCCGGTCAGGCCCACCTCCCCAACAGCAATCATGTTCCGGGGCAACGGGCGCTCTCGGAAAGCAGAGGCCACAGCCAGAATAACCGCCAAATCAACAGCGGGCTCAGAGACCTGGACACCGCCTACCACATTAATATACGCATCATGGTCCTGTAAATGCAGCCCTGCACGTTTATCCAACACGGCCAGCAACAAAGCCGTGCGGTTATGGTCAACGCCGTCTGCCATTCGCCGGGGCGTGGCATAGCCACTTCCGGCCACCAAGGCTTGAATCTCAACCAATAGCGGCCTGGTCCCCTCCAGGGTGGCCGTTACCACCGAGCCAGCCTGACGGGAACTGTGTTGAGATAAAAATAGTTCTGAAGGATTGTCCACCGGATTTAGACCGGCGGTGGTCATCAAAAACACGCCGATTTCATTGGTAGCGCCAAAGCGGTTTTTGACACACCGGACCAGGCGGAAGGTATGATGCCTGTCACCTTCAAAATACAGCACGCAGTCCACCATATGCTCCAGGGTCTTGGGCCCCGCCAAACTTCCATCCTTGGTTACATGCCCCACCAACAACACCGAGCACCCTGTCTCCTTGGCCAGACGCATTAAGCCGGCAGTACATTCCCTGACCTGGGACACTGTGCCGGGGGACGAGGAAAATTGATCATTAAACAGGGTCTGTATTGAATCAATGATTACAAAATCTGGTTTGTGCTCGCGGATTGCCGTTTCAACTGCAAAAAAATCGTGCTCTGCCAAAAGCAAAACACTGGTGTCTAACGCATTTACCCGGTGAGCGCGCAGACTAATTTGCCGCGATGATTCCTCACCGGTCACATAAAGCACTTTGCCGCCGGAACGGGCCAATGCGGCGCTGACTTGCAATAACATCGTAGATTTTCCGATTCCCGGTTCACCACCGATCAGAATCAGAGAGCCCTGGATTATTCCGCCACCCAAAACCCGGTCTAACTCAGCCATGCCGGTGGGCCAGCGACTCTCCTCTGCAGATTCCACCTCGGTAATGGCTACCGGCCGGGAAGCGGCACGAACTGAAACAGAACCGGACCGGGACTTGTTGCCAACCGAAAACTCCTGCAGGGTATTCCACTCCTGACAGGATGGACAACGCCCCAGCCAGCGCAAGGCTTCATAGCCGCAGTTATTGCATAAAAAATTTGTTTTTTGTTTCTTTGACATTTTCATCACAACCCGTTCTAACCCATTATAACAGTAATTTTCACCCGGCGCCAGGGAAATTCCTGCCCTTCACGCCCCATGCAAACTGCCCGGGAAACCCCTGGCAGATGGTGTTTTTTACATACTTAGAACAGATCTTTAAACCTGCGTTCTGCAATTTAGAAAACGCTATTTAGTAAACACTAATTCTCCCTCTTTGGCATCAACCGTTACTCTATCACCGGCGGCAAAACTACCTTTGAGCATCTCTTCCGCCAATTCATCTTCGACCAAATGCTGAATAGCCCGGCGCAGCGGACGCGCGCCGTAGGTGGGGTCGAACCCCTTCTCTGCCAGCAATTCCCTGGCGGCAGCAGTAACCTCCATACTCAACCCATGCTCTGCCAACCGCACTTCCAGCTCTCCCAACATCAGACGGACGATGTCATCTATATGCGCCCGCTCCAAAGCATGGAAGACAATTACATCGTCGATTCGGTTGAGGAACTCAGGGCGGAAAGTGCTCTTCAGCTCACTCATAACCTGATCGCGCATCGACTCATAGTCAGCGCCGACATCATCGGTACGGAAGCCCATGGTTTTCACCTTGTTGAGGGTATGGGCGCCGACATTGGAAGTCATGATGACCACGGTATTGCGGAAGTCCACCCGGCGCCCCTTACCGTCGGTGAGAATTCCATCCTCCAGCACCTGCAGCAAGGTGTTGAACACTTCAGGATGCGCCTTCTCGATTTCATCCAGCAGCACCACTGAATATGGACGCCGACGCACTTTTTCTGTGAGCTGGCCACCCTCATCATAACCAACATAGCCCGGAGGCGAACCAATCAGGCGAGAAGTGGTGTGCTTTTCCATATACTCGGACATATCGAGACGGATCATTGCATCTTCATCGCCAAACATCACTGCTGCCAGGGCGCGGGCCAACTCTGTCTTGCCTACCCCGGTTGGCCCCAGGAAAATAAAGGAGCCGATTGGGCGTTTGGCCGCCTTGAGACCGGCACGGGCACGACGCACAGCCCGGGAAACCGCCTTGACAGCTTCCTCCTGCCCGATAACCCGTTTGTGTAGTTCGGATTCCAGATTCAGCAAACGTTCTGATTCTTCCTGGGCAAGTCGCTGCACCGGTATCCCGGTCCAACTGCTGACAATGTGTGCCACATCTTCGGACGATATCTCCGGCTTGTCGGCACTCTGTTTGCTTTCCCAGTCTTCTTTACGCTGCTCCAACTCCTCTTGCAATTGTTTGCGACGGTCCCGCAAATCCGCCGCCTTCTCAAACTCCTGATTATGAACAGCGGCATCCAATTCATTTTGCACGGTGTCCAGTTCCTGCTCCAAACTCTTGAGATCTGGCGGCGCCGTTAATGTCCGCAAACGCTGCCGCGATGCGGCCTCGTCTATCAAGTCTATTGCCTTGTCCGGCAGAAAGCGGTCAGGAATGTAGCGTGCAGAGAGCTTAACAGCCGCCTCAATCGCCTCGTCGCCAATTGTCACCCGGTGATGTGCTTCGTAGCGATCCCGCAGGCCCCGCAATATTTCCACTGCTTCTTCCTGGCTGGGTTCGCCGACAGTAATTGGCTGGAATCTGCGTTCCAGCGCGGCATCCTTCTCGATATGCTTTCTGTACTCGTCCAGCGTTGTGGCGCCAATGGTCTGCAGCTCGCCCCGACTTAAGGCGGGCTTAATAATGTTCGCAGCATCTAAGGCCCCCTCGGCGCTGCCGGCGCCAATTATCGTATGCAGCTCATCGATAAACAGAATTACATTGCCAGCGGATTTCAACTCAGCCATCAGTTTTTTCAGACGCTCCTCAAACTCGCCCCGGTATTTGGTGCCGGCAACCATCGATGCTAGCTCCAATGTGACCAAACGCTTGCCCTTTAGCAGTTCCGGAACAGAGCCCTCGTGAATCCGTTGGGCAAGCCCCTCGGCAATCGCCGTCTTGCCCACACCAGGTTCGCCTATCAGGCAGGGGTTGTTCTTGGTGCGGCGGCTGAGGACCTGGATTACCCGTTCAATTTCCTGCTCGCGACCAATAACCGGGTCCAGCTTATCGGACTCCGCTTCCTTGGTAAGGTCGCGGCCAAAGGAATCCAATGTCGGGGTTTTGGTTGCCTGCTCACCTTTTGCAGAAGGCTTGCCGCCGCCAGCCGGGGTTTGGGCGCCCAAAGCCGCCAGCACCGCCTGACGCACTCCGTCCAAATCGAGATTATTTGAGACAAGCAGCCGGGCGGCAACTCCTTCCCCTTCCCGAAGCAGCCCCAGAAGTAAATGTTCGGTGCCGACATAATTGTGGCCAAGGCCGCGGGCTTCTTCGGCAGCCAATTCCAGTACCCGCTTGGAGCGGGGAGAAAATGGAACTGCCTGTTGTACCTGGTGGGCGCTGCTTTCTCCCATAGCCTGGCGTATCTGCTCCTGCAATCGCTGAGCATTGAGACCCATTTGGCCTAGCACCTGGGCCGCAATACCCTGTTCATCAGCCGACAGACTGAGCAGCAAATGCTCTGTCCCGACAACAGAATGCCCCATCTTAACAGCCAATTGTTGAGAACGGACTAAAACTTGTTTAGCACGCTGGGTATAGTTATCAAACATGTTAAACACCTCCTATTGTTTAACCAAACTTTCTCTGATTAGTTGGGCTCGGTACATATCCCTTTCCCTGGGCGCAAGCTCACGGCCAAAAATCTTCTGCAGATAGCCGGCGCGTATGAACACCAAGAGTTCATTAAAAATTTGCGGTTTGATTCCCGAGATTAATTCCAAGTCAATTCCCAGCCGCAGATTGGAAATTAACTCCATGGCCTCCCGGGATTCAATGGTGCGAGCGTGGGCCAAAACCCCATAGGCTCGCCAAACTCGGTCGGCCAGGGCATTCTCACTGTTCTTTACCAACTGTTCCCGGGAATCCAATTCATGGCGTATAATTTGCAGGGCCACCCGATTCAGGGCTTCGGTAATTTGTTCTTCGCTCTGCCCCAGGGTAACCTGATTGGAGACCTGATAAATATTGCCCTGGGCCTCTGACCCCTCGCCATACATGCCACGGACCGCAAAGCCCAGCTTGCCGACAGCTCCAAGAACCTGATTCAATGAGCCGTTGAGAGCGAGCCCGGGTAAGTGCAGCATCACCGAAGCGCGCATCCCAGTGCCGACATTGGTCGGGCAGCTGGTCAAGAATCCCCTTTCCGGAGACCATGCATAGCGAAACCGGGCGTCAAACAAATCATCGGTATCGCTGGCAGCCTGCCAGGCTTCAGCCAGTTGCAAGCCTGGGAGCAACGCTTGGATACGTAAATGGTCTTCTTCGTTAATCATGATGCTTACTGATTCATCGGCGTTGACAATCGCAGCTCCCGGATTCTTGATTAATGCCGGGCTCACCAGGTGTTTATCCACCAAGGCCTGACGTTCGGATGCCGGCAGTTCCTTGATCGAGACAAATTTGGTTTCGCCCAGGCCCTTGAGACCACCGTTATTCCACCAGCGGCGAATCTGGTTTTGCACTTCGTCCAATTGTCCTTCCTCAGCCTGGCCGGGAAATGTGAACTCTCCAAAATTGCGGGCCAAACGCATGCGGCTGCTGATAACCACCGTGGAGTGGGGGGCCTCACCGTCCATCCACCGACTCAGATTCTGACCAAATGACTTAATTGCCATCTTCTGCCCCCTCCTTAGTTTGCTGCAGAGCCCGGATTTCGTCCCGCAGCCGGGCCGCAGTCTCGAATTGTTCTTCGCGGACAGCCTGCTCCAATTGCGCCTTCAGCTCTTGAATTTTGCGACTTCTGCGTACGTGTTCGCCGGCACTTTTGGGAACTTTGCCGGTGTGTTCGAGGCGCCCGTGAATACGGCCAAGTATTGTCTCCACCAGGGGCTCCCAGGTTTTATAGCACTGCTCGCATCCCAGGCGCCCGGTTTGGCGAAACCCCTGTTCGGTCAAGCCACACTGGGGACAGGTTCGGGAAGCAGGCGCCTGGGGCTCCCAATCGACCAAGCCTGTCAGCAGCTTGTGCAGACCAAACACGGGGTCAGAGTAACCACCCTGTTGGGCACATTGGTGACATAAGTGGACTTCTTTCTTTTGATTATTGACAATCTGGGTGATATTAATCCTCGCTTCCCGTTCACCGCAGTTTTGACATTTCATTAAAATCACTCCTCGGCAATAATTGCTGTGAGCATTGAAACCAGCAGGCGGGAACGTAAAAGATCCCGCTCTGGCAGAGGCAGCTCCAGGACCGCCCTGTCCACTGCCCTGGACATGATTCTGGCTTCCCGGGCACTGATTAAATCATGGTCCCGTAACCAACAAATAATGTCCAGCGCCTGGCGCTGACTGACGGCGCGATTGCTCAGATCTTTTAGAGGCAGGTCTTGAACCTTGCTTAAGTCCAAACGCATCACCCGGACAAAGCCACCGCCCCCTCGCTGACTTTCAATGACATAGCCTTTCTCAACAGAAAACCGGGTTTGGATTACATAGTTTATCTGGGAAGGGGCGCAACCAAAAATTTGCGCCAACTCATTCCGCCTAAGTACAACCTGGTTATCATTGCTATTGTTAAGCAGGTTTTTAATATGCTTTTCTATTAAATCGGCCATATTCATAAAATCACCTCTGCACTGACTTTGACTTTCCTTGACCAATTACTATTATAAAAAAAATCCCCGGATTTGGCAATAGTTTATACCAACCGGGGGACAAATATTTTTGCAGTTTTCAACGGATTTACAACCTGACTTAATCCCAGGTCACAAACGGAGCCAGCCAGCATGTATGCTTCGGCATAGCTCAGGCTGTGCTCCTCCGCCAGCAGCAAAACAGCTTCACGGGCGGCCTCACGGAGCGCGGCGTCGGTAGAAGAGGCGCTGGCCAAGATAATTGTTCCCTTTTCGGTGACAATCCGTGGGTGCTCTGGGGCCTGCCCCGGCAGTATATCAATTCGCAGCTTTACCTCCGCGCCCGCCTCCAAAGCGCATCCGGCCAGCTCACCGTCGCCCATGGCGGCGTGCACATCCCCCAGGGCCAATAAACCGCCGCTGTGGGCCACGGGCAAAATAATTTTATTGCCTGGAGAAAGCTCCTTGCAGTCCAAATTGCCTCCATGTTTGCCGGGGCAGGTGGTGTCTACGCTACCTTCAGCGGGGGCGATTCCAATCACGCCCACCATTGGCCGCACTGGTATGGTAATGTTCTCAGTAAAACGGGCGAAATTACCCGCTAACTCCAGAACCCGCACCTTTGGCTCCGTGATATCTTCAAGCACTCCCTGGCCAGGGGCAACAATAATCACTCCCCGTTCCGCCAGCTTGATTTCTAAAATCTCTATCTGCAGGCCATCGCCTGGATTGGCGTTGTTTATATAGAAAGGGCCGGTGGCCGGGTTGCCCCGGGAAAAGTCCACTTTTGCCAGATCCTGCTCTTCGCTGTGCACCTGACCGTTAAAACAATCGGCGGTTTCTACCACCAGGGTTTCGCCGGAAGCAATTTCTGCAACCGGTTTATGCTCTGCGGAAAATGAATAGATTACATTTGTTTTTGCATTTGCCATTTCTATCCCTCCATGCTCAGATTATAACATGGATTGCCTTCCCGAACAGTTCACAACAAAAAATCCGGCCCAAGGACCGGATTTTCTTTATAGAATTTTGCTTAAGAATTGTTGAGTTCTTTCCTCTTGCGGATTGTCAAAGATTGAATCAGGACAACCCTG
Source organism: Bacillota bacterium (assembly GCA_009711825.1). Lineage (NCBI taxonomy): Bacteria > Bacillati > Bacillota > Bacillota bacterium. The sequence continues at coordinate 96,548 of VEMY01000003.1, forward strand.
CTCAATGATTTCACCTTCATCGATATAAATTACGCGATCGGCCACTTCCCGGGCGAAGCCCATCTCGTGGGTAACAACCGCCATGGTCATGCCTTCTTTGGCCAGATCCTTCATTACTGTCAGAACCTCGCCTACCAGCTCCGGATCTAATGCGGAAGTGGGCTCATCAAAGAGCATCAATTTTGGCTCCATGGCCAGCGACCGGGCAATAGCCACCCGTTGCTGCTGTCCGCCGGATAAGCTAGAGGGCCAGGCGGTGATCTTATCCTCCAAACCAACCTTGGTGAGCAGGTCTACCGCCAGTTTTTCTGCATCATCTTTTGCTATTCCCCGCACCTGGATTGGCCCCTCACAAACATTTTCCAGCACAGTCATGTGGGGGAAGAGATTGAAGCGTTGAAAGACCATGCCAACCTGTGCCCGCATCAGATTGATTTTCCGGGCATTGGCTTCCAGTAGCTCGCCATCGATATAAATCTCGCCCTGCTGATACTCTTCTAGATAGTTAATGCAGCGGAGCAGAGTACTCTTCCCGGAGCCGCTGGCACCGATAATCACCACCACTTCGCCGGCCTCTACGTCTAAATCAATATCCTTCAGGGCATGGAGCTTGCCAAACCACTTATTCAAACCACGAACTTTAATCATGCGCGCACCTCCCCTTTGGACAAATAGCGTTCAATCATATTAACAATCACGGAAAGACCTGTGGTCAAAATCAAGTAATACACTGAGGCAATGGCCAGCATCGGAAACGGCTGGTAATTGGACCCGAAGAACACCCGGGTCTGGCCCATGATTTCCATGACAGATATCGAGAAAGCCAACGATGAGTCTTTTACGGCAATGATAAACTGGTTACCCATGGGAGGAATTGCCCGTTTTAAGGCTTGCGGCAAGATAATCCTACGCATCGCCTGATAGTGGGTCATCCCCAATGAGCGGGCCGCCTCCATCTGACCGCGGGCAATTGATTGGATTGCGCCGCGAAAAATTTCCGCCAAATAAGCGCCGTTATGAATACCGAGGCCAATTGAAGCGAGCAATGGCGCCGATAGATTGACGTACGCACCCACAACCCAGTACATAAGCATCAACTGGACCAAAAGCGGGGTCCCGCGAACGAAGCCGATATAAACGCCGGTAATAAAGCGGAGAATCGGGTTTTTTGATAACTTCATCAAACCAAATACCAAACCAAGCACAAGGCCAATTAGAATACCCAATGTGGCCAAGTACAAAGTCATCTTTACAGCGTCCCCAAACATAAAGAAATAATCGGAGAAAAATCTAAAAAAAGTTTCCAAAAACAGCCCCTCCCAATAAGACGGCATAGCGCACTTATGCGCTATGCCGTGCATTCTAGTCTTTTGTTAGTACGATTGATTACTTAACGCCAATATCTTCGCCGAAGTAACGTTCGCTAATTTCCTGGTACGTGCCGTCAGCACGCATATCTTCCAGGGCCTGGTTAATTGCTTCACGCAAGTCATCATCGCCTTGGCGAACGGCAACCGCACATTCCTCCAGATAGAGATAATCGCCGACCATGCGAATGTCAAATCCACGCTCATCGGCATTAATCAGAGCCACCAAGCGGTCAGTGATGACACCGTCCACATTACCGACGTTCAACTCCTGTAGAGTCAACGCGTCACTGTCATAATATACCGCCTCGGCACCCCATTCATTTACCTGATCAGCGAAAGTTGTGCCTGTTACCACACCAATACGCATATCTTCGGTGATATCAGAAACGTCTTCTATCGATGAGTCTGTAGCCACAACCAACTGGGCACCAGAGTAGTAATAGGGGTCAGAGAAGTCCACCGCCTCCAATCGCTCTGGCGTAATCGCCATACTACCAAGAATGCCGTCAAAATTGCCGGCCTGCAAGCCACCAACTAAACCATCAAAATCATTGGTTACCGGACGAGACTCTACGCCCAGCCGTTCGGCAACTTCGGCGGCAATCTCGACGTCAAAGCCAACCAGTTCCCCGGCATCGTTATAATAATTGAAGGGCGGATAGCCGCCGCTCATGGCAAACTCAATATATCCTCTTTCCTCTACTTCCGCCAGGGTGTCTGTTGCGCCACACCCGGCAACTACCACAATCATCAGCCCAACAACCAACAAACCAAACAATTTACGCATATAACCTTTTCCTCCCAGTAATTTTTTAAACAAAAAACCCAGGTCCTCTGTCTGCTATCAGCAAGAACAGAGTACCCGGGTTTCGCTGCTACACTCACCCTGACCCACCATACGGTAGGCCAACCCCGGCCCACCTGGACCGGAGCGAGGTCCCTTTTCTCAAATTGTCATAGTTTTTCGCCAGCCAATTTCGGCTTTGCTGCGCAGGCTTGACCGGAACCCGCCAAAGGCATGAACCGACTCACCTGTACCTACTAAGGGCTGTTACTTCACCAACGCCAATAATTATACCATCTTGACGTTTAAAAGTCAAATGGAGCCTCCCAGACAGGGTCCATTGCCTACAGCCACAGCAGCCAAAGTACATATGACAGCAAAAGCAAAAACCCTAATGTGAGTATGACACGCACCAGCCACCGTAAAAAAATTCTTAGAAGCAGCTTTGGAAAACTTTGTTTAACAATTTGTTTGGCATGGGATTCGATAATTGAATCGGGCAACTGCACAAGATAATTATCCATCGCCTGACCAAGAACAGCCAAGTCCCTGGCCTCCATCCCGGCCTCACTTCCGATTTCGTCGAGCATTCTTTTATTCACAGACCTTCACCCCCTAGATAATCGCGCAAACGCAACAGCCCCTGACGCAGCCGGGACTTTACCGTGGAAACAGGCGCATTAGTTATCCGGGCAATCTCCTCCAGCTTAAGTTCATGGTAATAACGCAGGACTATCACTTCCCTTTGCACCGGAGACAAGCCGCCAAAGGCTTTATTTATCTGTTCAATATGACTTTGGCGTTCAATGATTGAGTTTATTTCATCTTCCTGCGGAGCATCCTGTTCGCTAAGGGGCACTGTTGGACGGCGTCGTTGCCCGCGCCAATGATCTTTTACCCGATTGGACGCTATGGACAGAAGCCAACTGTCAAACCTGCCGTCCATCCGGTATGAAGCCAACGCTGCCAGCGCTTTGATGAACACCTCTTGAGTTAAGTCTTCTGCCAAGTGATAATCGCCCGTCATTCGGTAAATAAAGGAAAAAACCAGGCGGTAATTACTGCGGGTCAACTGCTCTGCCGCAGACGGCTTGCCCGCCAGCGCCTCTTTGATTAATGCAACCTCCAAATTACCCCTCCTCTACACACCTGACGCCCAATCGAAAAAAAAAGTTTTAAAAAAGGCCGGAAAAAGTTCCGACCCTTTTATCAGTCGTTATAGTTGTCAGTATAAGCATTCTGGTTATAGCGGTTGCCGGCATTCCACATTAAATACTCGGTTACGCTCAGCTCTCTTAAGGCCCGAATTTGCGCGCGAATCTGCTCTTCGCCATAATGGAAGCTCGGGTCATGCCAATCATTAAAGTCTTGAATCCAAGGTCTCAAATAAACCTCTGTGCCAAAGGCCTCCATCCGTTCCAGGTAGTCTTTGGTGCTGTGATATACGGTCTCATAGGGGTAACGGTTGGGGTTAGCCAATCCGTAACTGCCGTTGGCATAATGTCCGGGATAGATCATCGGACTGAGCAAATCTATTTCGGTCTCCAGTAGCAGTTCTAGCTGTTGTCCAATGTTCATTTCATGGGGCACAGAACCAATGAGGCCGAAAATGTCTGCTGAAACCTCTACATTGTAGGGCTCTAGCCGCTCTTTGGCGTAGGCAAGGAACTCCGCTATCGCTTCGGTTCTTTCGTACGGACCTTGATCGGTTAGATTGCCTGGTGGCATATCGGCAATTTGGCTGACGGCACCATCGGAAGGCCAGCGCACATAATCGTATTGAATCTCGCCAAAGCCCATTTCGGCGGCTTCGATGGAGAGGTCAATGATATACTCCCAGAAATCTTTGTGCCGGGGATCAATCCAGATATTCTTGCCCTGCTTCCAGACGTTACCGTTTTTATCTTTCAAAGCCCATTCCGGTTTGTGTTCACCGATATACGTGTCCTTAAACACAACAATCCGGGCAATTGGGTAAATCTGATGTTCTTCCAGAATTTCGAAGAATTCTTCCATATTGACCTGGTTCATGGGAGCACCGGCATCGATGGCCAGCTGCACCTGTGTATCCTGATAAGCGATATTGCCATTATCGTCTTTTACGTTAATAACCAGGGAGTTGAGCTCGCTGTTGGCAATCAGATCGAGAATCGGGTCCCGCAAATTAGAGTAACCAGCCCCATAGCCGCTTATATAGAGCCCGCGCACATGTTCTGGGCGGGGAATCCGCGCTTCCGGCTCCGGCTCGGGATCGGGTTCAGGTTCCTCATCGATTGGATCATCATCTTGATCGTTGCTGTTGCCGTTATCCGAGTGGTCAGGCGGATCAATTTGCGGTGGCTCTGTACGTCCAAGAAACGGGTACGCAAAGGCATTGACAACACAGCCACCCAAAATTACTAGTGCAATGAATACTGCGATTAACTTTAGTCTCTTCAATAATATCCCTCTCCCCGATAGTTTTTTCAGTGGTTATGTCAACAGTATAGCAAGATGCTTGTCCACTTGAAAGCTGTAAATGTTGGTTAGAAACAGACAGCTCCACCCAATCCCAGCCGCTCATACTAGCTTATATATGTTAGACTGGATATACTAGCAAAAGGTTCGCAGCATTATTTGCCAAGAGGTGATTAAATGAAATTCTATCAAATGTTTTGTGCCTATTATGATAACATATTTCCGTTTGCAGGGGCGAAAAAATCTTTTTTTGAGAAATTACTTGTGGATTCAACTCCCGCTGTCGCCCTGGACCTGGGAGCCGCAACCGGCGAGCTGACCAACTGGCTGGCAAGCCGGGGGATTATGACCACTGGAGTCGATCTCTCAGAACACCTATTAAACCAAGCTCGCGAGCGGCAGTTGCCCAATGCAAACTTTGTGCTGGATGATCTGCTCCACTATACCGAGAACACAAATCAGCGTTATGACCTTATTGTCTGCATCGGAAACACGTTGCCCCACTTGCGTCCCGCTGAGCGCAAAGCGTGGTTAGACCTGCTGCCTAGCCGGCTCACCCCACACGGAACCCTGGTTATCCAAACCGTCAATTATACCCGGATACTGAAAGAAAAGCCGCCGGGACTGGCGGAAATCAAACGTGAAGATCCCGAACTAACTTTTACACGTCTATATGATTACAATCACGACGGCTCCATCACCTTTACCGCCCGACTCCGGACACAGGAGGCGGGCGACAGCTCGGCAGTCACCCTTTGGCCCTTCACCGCTCAGGAATTAATCAACGAATTGCCAGAATCGCTTGTTCCCCAAATCCAATACGCCAGCTTTAACCAGACACCCTACGAGCCCGACCAAAGCCCCGCCTGGATTCTCGTCGCCACTTGCTCCGGGGACGATTCCTGACCTGCGATTGCATTGTCTTCACTGTGGTGGCAAAGTTAATTCAAAAAGCACAAACGCCCACTGAAAAATTTCAGTGGGCGTTTTTTTACATGGCTCCCCAGGTAGGATTTGAACCTACGACCTACCGGTTAACAGCCGGTTGCTCTACCGCTGAGCTACTGAGGAATAAAGGATCCGGCGACGACCTACTCTCCCGGGGGGAAATCCCCAAGTACCATCGGCGCTGGAGAGCTTAACTTCCGTGTTCGGTATGGGAACGGGTGGGACCTCTCCGCCATAGTCACCGGATACTACACATG
>VEMY01000004.1 GCA_009711825.1 Bacillota bacterium
CATTATACCACATTGTGCCATGTTATGCCACATAAATAAGTAAAGAAAAACAAAAAAATATACCCTTGAAGCTTTATGCCACAAGGGATTACGGTATCCTTTTCCCAGCGGTGCTGTTAAACTAGCGTGGTGCTCCGACGTTGGCAGCAGAGGAAAATAGTAGTATAATAATGCACAAAGATGCTGGACTGGGGTGGAACAAGATGAAGAAACTTTGGGACAGAATGGGATTGCTGGATAAATGGCGGGGAATTCCTATGAAGTGGAGAATTACCGGGAGTTTAGCACTGGTTGTGGCTCTTTTGGTTGTATTGAGTGTTACAGCCTTCGGTGGGAGTGAGCCAATGATTGAAGATAAGTTAGATTGTTTGCCCGACGGTGATATTCCTCCCCAACTCTTGCTTTGGTTGGACGCTAACCGAGCTCAGTCAGGATATAACGCTTTTTTGGTTGATGGTGCGATATACCTGACGGTGAGGGCCGGAGAAAAGCCAACAGGTGGCTATCGCGTGGAGCTGGGCGACTTGGATTATACCGACACCGGTGTTAAGGTCAGTGTGGAGTTTGTTGCTCCCAAACCTTGGGATATGGTTACCCAGGTTATCAGTTACCCCCACGCAGTGATTGCCTGTGGTTCGGCAGGGGACATTCCCGAGACGGCGCTGTTTGTGAATCCTCAGGGGGCTGTGCTTGCCACTGTCTCTGTAGAGGAGCTGCCGGTTGGCGAAGTAGAGGATGAAGAGGAAGGCGAGGAAGATGGCGATGATTCTGAGCCTATTGACTAAAGCTCTTTGGATTAACCAATAACCTGCCCGCGGGCAGGTTTATTTTATTTGTACACGGGAAAAACTGACAAGAGAAGCAAAATTTTTGCGGAGGTGAAAGCGTGACTAGATGTAGAGACTGCGTGAACTTTGTGCCGGAAAGTAACCAACAGGGCCGTTGCTTTGGACAGTTGGTGAAATCGGACATGAGCTCTAGGAACTGTCCCCGGGATTCGTTTATGGCCAGAAAATAGCTCGGACAAGGGGACAGGTTCCTTGTCCGGTTTTCCCACTTGCTGGGTGCCTAGAACAATGAGCCTGTTCGCTTAGCAATTTGGTCTGGGGGGGCTGCCCCTCTGCCAGCTTTATAAGGACTTGGCCGCTTGGCCAAGTTCTTTTAATTATATTCCACAATCCCCGTCTGCGAAGATATTTGTCATTGGCTGGAGTTTCCGGACAAGGAACCTGTCCCCCTGTCCGGGCAGGTTTGTTCTTTATTTGTAACAATAATTTGTCTAAGTTTATAGTGTAACTGCTAACCCATAATGCCCCTTATAGGCTATATGGCTCAGCAAAAACAGTGAAATAATGATTACAGTCAGTAATTTGAGTAAATCATTTGGTAAGGTCAAGGCCGTACAAGACGTGAGTTTCCAGTGCCAGCCCGGAGAGATATTTGGGCTTTTGGGGGAAAACGGCGCCGGCAAAACGACAACTTTACGGATTATGGCAACGATGCTAAAGCCGGATACCGGTACAATTACGATGCATGGTTACGATGTAGTCCGGAACCAACAGAATGTGCGCGGCCTTTTGGGTGTGTTATCTGCAGACACCGGTCTGTATGACCGCATGACTCCGGCGGCGATATTTGCCTATTTTGGGCAGCTATATGGAATGAGCCGTAAGCAAATTTCCAGCCGCACTGAGGAAGTAACGGAGATCCTCGGTCTGCATGATTATCTGCACCGGCGCACTGCCGGATTCTCTAAGGGTATGCAGCAAAAGGTCAACATTGCCCGGGCAATTTTCCACGATCCCCAGGTTCTGTTATTCGATGAACCCACTAGCGGCTTGGATGTTATGAGCTCCAAGGTGTCAAAGAATTTGTCAGCCTCTGCCGGGACCAGGGCAAAACGATTGTCTTCTCCAGCCACAACATGCACGAGGTCGAGCAGCTCTGTGATACCATTGGCATTATTCAAAGGGTAGACTGCTCGCCCGGGGTACAGTTGAAGAACTGAAAGGGAAGCATGGTTTCGATAATTTTGAGGACTTGTTTGTCCATTTGGCAGGTGAAAGCGCATGATGAATATACTATTGGTCTGGAAGAAAGAGGTACTGAACACTATCCAGGATAAACGAACCCTTACGATGATGGTTATCGTTCCCCTGATTTTAATGCCTGTGATGATTGGCCTGCCCTTCATGATGCACAACCAGTTTGAGCAGGTGGAAGAATCGGAAGCCCGGGTGCATGTTATTGGCTTGGAGCAGGCGCCAGAGCTGGCCGCATTATTGGAGCAGGATGGACGCATCGCTTTGGTGGGAGTTGACGATCCCGAGCAAAGTCTCGTTGATGGGCAGATTGAAGCGCTGTTAACCTTGCCCCCAGACTTCTCGGAGCAGGTGGCTGCCGGTCGGACAGTTTCGGTGGATATCGCTTTCGAGCAGTCGCATGCGTTCCAGCAGCACCCTCTCCCACCTCTCGGCCCTGCTCAGCAGGTGGTCCGGAGAAGTTGTTGAAGAGCGGATGACGGAACGTGGTGTCGAGCAGGAGTTGCTTAACCCGCTGGCAATTACACGCCGCAACATGGCGTCGGAAGAACGGATGGGCGGCATGTTTATGGCAATGATTGTGCCGATGATGCTGGTGATGTGGGCGATTCTAGGTGGTATGTACACCGCAATTGATGTTGCCGCCGGTGAAAAGGAGCGTCTGACCTTAGAGGCCTTGTTGATCAGTCCGATAAGTAGGTTCCAATTGGTGTTTGGTAAATTCCTTGCCGTGGTTGTCACTTCTGTGGGGGCAGCGTTGATTTCACTCACTTCGATGTTTGTCAGTGTCCAGGTTATTGCCCCGGCATTAGCTGGTGAAAACAGTGAAGTCTTGACTGAGGTGGCGATGAATATCGGCGCGGCGCAGTTTTTCCTGCTCTTGGTTGTGGCCGTGCTCACTGCCGGTTGGGCCAGCCCTATCGAGATTGCCCTCAGCGTTTATGCCCGCAGCTTTAAGGAGGCCCAGACATACTTGTCGCCGCTCTCAATCATTGTTGTCATTCCGGCGGTAATGACCCAGATGGTTGAAGTGGAGGCAGCTTCGGTATGGTATTATGTCTTGCAATCTTCAATGCCATCTTTGCCACTAAGGAACTGTTACTGGGTATTGTCAATTGGCAAAACCTGGCCCTGGTGGCCGGCAGCTCTCTGTTCTATATTGTCATCTCTCTGGCCGTGACAGTTTACCTGTTTGGTAAGGAGCAGGTGCTGTTCCGCAGTTAATCTAGAAACTAAAGAACCTGGCCGTGTGGCCAGGTTCTTTTAAACAGGGTGAAACGTTATTCCCTTTAGTTGAATCCATGGAAATCCGGACAAGGGACCTGTCCCCCTGTCCTTATACGTTGAATCTGATGTGGACGATGTCGCCGTCCTCGACGATGTAATCCTTGCCCACCAGCTGCGAAAGCCCCTTTTCCTTGACGGCGGCTTCGCTCCCCAGCTTCAGGAGGTCTGTTGTCTTCATCACGTCAGCGCGGATAAACCCTCGGGCCAGGTCGGAGTGGATTGTGCCAGCGGCGTCGACAGCGGTGCGTCCCTGACGCAGTTCCCAGGCCCGCACTTCGTCTTTGCCCACCGTAAAGAAGGTGATTAGGCCCAGGAGTTTATAGGCCTGTCGGGCGACCAGAGCAGTGCCGGGTTCGTTAATGCCCAGGTCTTCCATGAAGGTAGCTTGCTCTTCGGCGCTCAGTTGGGCGATTTCCACTTCGATCTGGGCCGAGAGGGTGAGAATTTGCCAACCCTGTTCCTCAACAAGCTGGGTGAGTTCTACAATTCCGGGTAAATCTTTGCCCAGGTCTGCATCATCGAGATTGACCACCACCAGTTGGGGCTTGTCGGTGAAGAAGATTAAACCCTGGAGGGTTTCCCGTTCTGCTTCACTTAATGCAAGCGCAGTCATCGGCTTTTCTTCCATCAGGTGTTCCAGGCATTTCTCCAGGACGGGCAACTGTTCTTTTTGCGGGCCCTTGATTTTACCGCTGGTTTTGATTTTTTCCAGGCGTTTTTCCACCAGGGCCATATCTGCCAGTAGTAGTTCATTATTAACAATATTGAAATCCCGCACCAAATCGATTGAGCCCAGGGGGTGGGGAAAGTCACCGGAAAAGCCACGGACCACATGGACCAGGGCCTGGGACATGCGAATTGCATCGAGGAAAGCAGCCGATTTTCCGGCCCCTTCACTTAGTCCGGCCACATCGGTGAGTTGAATCTGGCCATAGGTGGTCTTCTTGGGTTGGTAGAGGGCGCTCAGTTTGTCCACCCTGGGGTCCGGGACGGTGGCCATAGCTGTCACCGGCGCCCGGTTATTTTCGCTTGGTTCGGTGTTGGTAAGCAGATTGAAGAGTGTGGTCTTGCCTGACATGGGCAGGCCAACAATGCCACTGGTTAACATCGGTTCATCTCCTTTAGAAACGCAATATATTCCAAACTCAAATATATCACAGCTAGCTATTACAGACAATCGGAATAGGAAGCTGAGCCAGGGGGAGAATTTAAGTGAGGTGATGAAAATGAACAAACAAATGATTGCAACTCTAACCGCTGAACACTTGGCAACTTTGGAGATGTTGGACAAACTGGAAGGCAGTCTGGAACGGATCCGTGCCGGCCAAAGCTTGGATGGGGTGCGGGAGCAATTGCTGGAGTTTTCTCAGTTCATGGAGCAGACCCGCAACCAGCATTTCTCCCAGGAAGAAGAAAGTCTATATCCTAAGTTGGTAAAAGACGACCCCCAGCGTCAGGCAGATGTGGACAACATGGTGAATGAGCATCGGACAATTGAGCAGGCTCATAACAGTCTGAAAGAGGAGCTGTTGGGCGACAACCCTTCGCCGGAAATCATTGTTGATAATTGCTCGGTCTTGGCGGAAAAACTTGAGCAACATATTCAGCGTGAGCATGATGCCCTTTCTAAATTTAAATAAGTTGGGCGATTGCCTTTAATTCATGGCGCTGAAAGAGTATAATCAGGGGGAAAAAGTGTTGTAAGGGGTGACCGCATGAGCGAAGGCAGTGGCAGGACGCTGGCAGTTGGACAGACTTTCGAAACAGACATAGAGAGTCAGGGAAAAAAATACAAACGAATCTTAGTCAAAACACATTTTATCAATGAAGGTGAAAATTTAGGTCAAGTTATTCGCCAATATGTTGAACCTGTCTATCAACATGGGGACACTGTGGTGATTAGCGAAAAATGCGCCGCCACCGCCCGGGGCCTGGCTGTGGATCAATCCACAATCAAACCAGGGTGGTGGGCCCAGAGGCTCTATAAATTTGTCAAGCCAACTCAACATGGCCGGGGTATCGGCACCCCGGAGAAGATGCAGGTGGCGATTGAGCTTGCCGGTCTCTGGCGAATTTTATTGGCTGCATTCGTGGCCGCCCTCACCCGCCCCCTTGGCCTCAAAGGCTGGTTTTATCGGATTGCCGGTGATGCGGTCCGTTCCATCGACGGACAGAGCGGCGGTCCTGATGGTCCCTTTTGGACCAAGGTTATCCTGCCTCTGCCCGATGCCAATCAGGTAGCCCGGGAGCTAGCCGCTGCCTGTGATTATCCGGTTGTGGTGGCAGACATTAATGATATTGGCGGCAGCATTAAAGGTTGGTCTGATTCCGGGCTGAAAAAGCAGGATTTTGCCGACATTCTCCGGGACAACCCAATGGGCCAGGAAAATGCCCAGACGCCGTTGGCAGTGATTCGTTCGCTGGGCTAATGAAACGGGTTTTGGTCAGCGCCTGTCTGTTGGGCGAGAAATGCAAATATAATGGTGGCGATAACTATAGCACCGCTGTTGTCCGGTTTTTAGAGGATAAGGAAGTGCTTGCTATTTGTCCCGAGGAGGCCGGTGGCCTCCCCACGCCCCGACCGGCGTCAGAAATCTATTGCGGCAGCGGTGAAGATGTTCTTGCTGGACAGAGCCGGGTGTTGACCCGGGAGGGAGCTGATGTAACAACGGCGTTTATCACCGGCGCTAAACACGCGGTGTGCAAAGCCCGGGAACTGAACGCAGAGGCGGCGCTTTTAAAGGAACGCAGCCCCAGTTGCGGGGTGCGGCAGATTTATGATGGCAGCTTTTCGGGCACCGCCGGCCGCGGACAGGGAGTGACCGCCGCAGCTCTAGCCCGGGAAGGTCTGGAGTTATTTAGCGAAGAGTATTTGCCTTGGGAGGGATTGGCGGTGGATTATGGTCTGGTAACGGAAAAGATCGTAAGCTGGCTCCGGGAAAAGGTCGCTGAAGCAAAGTGCCGTGGCGCTGTGGTCGGCCTCAGCGGCGGAATCGATTCCGCTGTTACAGCAGCGTTGATTAAGCGTGCTTTTGGTTCCGAATGTTTGGCAGCAATCATGCCGATTGAAAGCAGTTCAGTTGATTTGGAAGATGCCTGGGCGGTGGCCAGGAAGCTGGAGATTGAAACAACAGTTATTGACCTGGAAGCAGCCTATCGTTCACTGGTCACAGCTGCTGAGCCCGGAGGCCTAGAACTGGGTCCGGATAACCTCGCCCTTGCCAATGTCAAGCCCCGTTTGCGGATGACAACCCTTTATTACCTGGCGGCCCGGAATAATTATCTGGTGGCGGGGACTGGTAACAAGTCTGAACTTTTCACCGGCTTTTTTACAAAGTATGGCGACGGAGGCGTTGACCTCGAACCGATTGGCGATCTGGTTAAAATCCAGGTCCAGGAATTGGCTCGCCACCTCGGTATCCCGGAACAGGTAATAAGTAAAACGCCCAGTGCCGGCCTGTGGCCCGGCCAGACCGATGAGGGCGAATTGGGCTTCACGTACGCCCAGTTGGATGAATACATTCTCACTGGCGCTACCGACCCGGAAGCTGAGCCGAAAATCAGGGACCTCAATAGCAAAGTGCAACATAAACTGACCCAGCCGCCTATATGCTATCTGTAATTTAATTGTATTGTAACTGTAAGTGCTTTTTAACACATAATTTGCTCTGAGAGGGTATACTAAGGGTGACCAGACTTCTTAAATTAACCCCCTCTCATTTTATAAACGCAGCCGGAGAGCTGCGTATTTTTTTTGCCTGTTTCCGTGGGTTTATGATAATATAAGACCGGATTTAGAATACGAGGGGGAGTCAGTATGGCAGGTCACTCCAAATGGGCCAATATCAAACATAAAAAGGCGCGGCAGGATGCAGCTCGAGGCAAGATTTTTACGAAAATTGCCCGGGAGCTGATGGTTGCTGCGCGTCAGGGCGGCCCCGATCCGGAAGCGAACTTTCGCTTGCGTCTGGCCCTGCAAAAGGCCCGGGACGCCAATATGCCAAATGACAATATTAAGCGGGCAATTAGCCGCGGTTCCGGCGATAGCGAAGGTGAGAATTACGAACAAATAACGTACGAGGGTTACGGACCCGGCGGCATTGCAATCCTTATGGACATTCTCACCGACAACCGCAACCGGACAGTGGGCGAAATCCGGCATATCCTTTCCCGAAATGGCGGCAATCTGGGGGAATCGGGCTGCGTTGCCTGGATGTTTAACCGCAAAGGACTGATACTGGTCAGCAGGGAAAATTCTTCACTGGCGGAAGATGAATTGATGCTTGCGGCACTTGAAGCTGGCGCCGAAGATGTGCGTGCGGCCGGCGAGGGGTGGGAAGTTGTCAGTAGCCCCGAAGAGTTTGAGACAGTAAAAGCAGAGCTTGAAGGTGCAGGGATTGCTCCGGCAATGGCGGAAATCACCATGCTTCCAGATACCCTCACCAAAGTCGAGGGGGAGTTGAATTCTCAACTTATGCAGCTAATCGAAACATTGGAAGAGCATGATGATGTCCAAAATATCTATACCAATTGGGATATGCCCGAAGATATGGAATAAATGCATAAGTTTGTCGCCCCTGGGTTATCATACTCAGGGGTGATTCAATGTTTAAGGATCTCAAATTTGTGGCCGGGGGCGTTGCGGCGCTGCTGATTCTGGCGGGAGTTGTTATCAGCACCCAGCAACCCAGCAGTCCGGTTGATGACATCCCGGAACTGCCTGACCCTCAATCCACGCTGAATCTGGAAACTATCACCGAAGATACGTTGCTCAAAATCACCAGTTTCTGTCCGATTTGTTACCAGGACAATCAGCTTCCAGTCGCAGAATTTTATCGACAATGGTATGGCTACACCCGTGAACAACTCAAACAAGTATTATCTAGCGACCATGCCACCTGGAATTTGGTTTCTTTCCGGCCCGATGAGGTGCTAATTCACGCCGCTCCCGAACGCTGTCCCGAATGCCAAGACCTGTGGCCGGAGACGGGTGTGATTGGCATCCATAACGGCCAGCTGGCAATCTATAATCAGGAACGGATTCTAGTCGAGGTTTTGGATATTTACGCGCCGGGCGACCGGTATCAGGAATTGTTGGTTGGGATTGAGTACAATTCGATTGAGGAATGTGAACAAATACTGCAAAACATCAGCAGCTGATTACCTGGTAATCAGCTGTTTTTCCATTTATTTCCCTGGCGGGTCCGGACAGAAAATTGACCAGTGCTGCGAATAATGTAACAACTGAACAATGGGAGGGGTAAGGGTTGCATAATTTTAAAAAGCGTTTAGTAGTTGAATGCAGAATGGGCAAAATTACGGAGCAGTGTGATGTGGACGCCATCGTCAATCCGGCCAATCCCCAACTCTCGCCAGGTTGGGGGATAAGCGGCTCAATCCACGCCGCAGCCGGTCCGGATCTCTACCAGGAGTGCCGGGCGGCCGGTCTGGTCAGTCCTGGCAAAGCCTTTGTAACGGAAGGCTACCGTCTGCCTTGCCGGCGAGTGGTACATTGTGTGGTGCCGGTGAACAAGCATGCGTGCACCCCCGGCAAGCTGCGGGAATGTTTTCGGAATGTGCTGCAGATTGCGGAAGAATTGGGTTTGGAATCGCTGGCAATTCCAGCGTTGGTTCCCGGCAATGAAGTAGCCCGGCTGGCAAAAGAAGTCATTAACGAGCTGGCCACCGAATTAAAATTCGTCCGTAAAATCCGGTTTGTCCTGATCAGGCGGGAAACGCTGGATGCCTATCGGGAGACCTTTGGTCCCGCCGTCGAAAGGAATCGCAAAATAAGTTGAGCGCCTCAGGGGTGCTCATTTTTTTTGCCTCTGGTATTGGTAAGCAAAATATAGTAAAATTACACAGGTTGCCCAATTAATTTGGGAGGATTCGGTTGGTCAGTGGCGAAACATATAACAGCAGTTCAATTGGGAGCGTGGTAGAGTGAAACCGTCTATTGTTCGCAACATCAAAACCATAACTGCAGTGGTCTCGTTGCTGGCAGTTGTCGCCGTCCTTGTCGGCGCTGCCTTTACACTGTACAGGCCACTCTATGTTTATGAAGTGGCCATGGACGGGGAATCTCTGGGGTATGTCGAGTCCCTTGATGAGTATACCGAAATTGTGGAATCAGTGCATGGCGAGGCCGAGACCAAATGGGGCTGCGACTTGATTATGACCCAGGAGCTAACAGCATCTAGGGAACTCCTTTGGCAACCCCGGCTTGCGCCCGAGTTGGTCACGGCACAAATTGAACACAATGCTGATTATATCACCAGCGGTTGGGCATTGCAGGTAAACGGCAAGGATGTGGTGGTGGTTGCTTCCCAGGAAGAGGCCGAAGAGCTGTTGGACGCAGTGAAGGACGAATACCTTCCGACGGCAGACAACCGCGAATTGTTGAATGTAGAAATCCTCGATGATGTCCGGACAGTGCGCCGGGCGGTGGAACCCGAGGATCTGGTAAATAAAGAGCAGGCCTTTAATTTGCTTCTGGCGGGGCAAAAAGAGGTCTCATCATACATAGTGCGCCGGGGCGATACCCTATCGGGCATCGCCAGCCGCAGTGGCGTTTCTGTTTCCCAATTACGGGAGGCAAATCCCGATGTCTCTGGCGATACGATTCAAATTGGTCAGGTGTTGAATCTCGAAACAAACTCCTCCCAGTTGCGGGTTAAGACAGTGGAGGAATTGCGGGTCACCGAAACAATACCATATACCACCCGTTATCAGAGTAACCCGGATCTCTCGGTCCGAAACGATCAGGTAATCCAGTCCGGCAGCAACGGAAGCCGGGATGTGGTCTATAAAGTGGAGCGCATTAACGGGCAGGAAGTGAACCGCACCCAGGTTGCGGTGGATGTCACCCGGCAACCAACCGATCGCATCATCATGCCCGGCCGGGGACACTGGCCCCAGACGCCCACCGGCATGTTCCGCTTTCCTATGAACACCGGACGCATTTCCAGTCCCTTTGGTGCATCCCGGGGCTCCCGGACGCATCTGGGCGTTGATATTGCCGCCTCCCGGGGCACACCGATTTACGCGGCCGCCGATGGGAGAGTGAGCACAAGAACATACGGATCATCCTACGGTTATTACCTTGTTATCGACCACGGCAACGGCTACTCAACCCTCTATGCCCACCTTAACAGCTTCGCCAGCAATGTTTCCGTGGGTTCCCGGGTTGTCCGGGGGCAGCTGATTGGCTATGTGGGCAGCACCGGTTTTAGCACCGGGCCCCATCTCCACTGGGAAGTGCGCCGCAATGGCAATCATGTCAATCCCATGAGTTTCTTCCGTTAAAAAACGCCACCTGGATACGTCCCAGGTGGCGTTTTATTAGTCGGCGTTGCCGGTGAAGTGGAAGTCTTTAATTTTCAGGGCCGGCACATAGTAATTGCCGAAGAAGAAGCTGGTGCGCTGGCGTTCCCGGGAGATGGCTTCAATATTGTTGAAGGCCTGGAGCATGCTCTCGGTGAAGCGCATTGTCTTTACCGAACCGACAATCTTACCATGCTTGATTTTAAACACGCCGTCCCGGGTCAGAGCCGTGAGCTGGGCGTTGCGGGGGTTCACTGGGTTCATATAGTGAAAGCGGGTGATTAGCAAGCCCTCTTCGGTGTTGGCGATAATCTCCTCCAGGCTTTCGTCGCCGCCGTCCATCACCAGGTTTAGGGGCAGGCCCCCCATATCTGGCATGTTTACTGAGTGACCGGTTGTTTCCGTTCCAGCGAGCCGGGCACTGGCCATGTCGTAGGTCAGGGCCTTGGCCACACCTTGCTCAATCAGCTTTACCTGCTGCCGGGGGGCGCCTTCAAAGTCAAAGGGCAGCTGCAGGGTGTTTGGATTCTCACAGTCATCGACAATTGTCACCCGGGGGTCAAAGACCTGCTCGCCCAGCTTGCCGGTCAGGAAGCTGAACTGGTTGAGCACGCTCTTGCCTGAGAAACCCAGGTACGAAATAAAGGTCATCAGGTCGCCGACCGCCACCGGTTCGAGAATAACCGTATAGGCGCCTGGCGTCAGTTCCTCTGGGTTTTGGTTTAAACGCGCCTTCTCACAGGCGGTGGCAAAGGCACGCTGGTATTCGAAATCCTCAGGCGTATTGGCCATGGTTTCGCCATAGCCGGAGCCTTTGGGGCCGGCCACAATCACTGAGAAGTTGGCGTTGTTGCCTCGGGCGAAGCGACGGATGCCCAGCGAATTACCAACGGCAATCTGATGCTCGGCATAGGTGAGGGCGCCATAGGCCAGATAGTCACTGTCCAGGGTATCCAGGCATTCCTTCACCTTTTGCGCCCGCTCTTCGATGCCACAGGCTGCTTCCAATTGGGGATTAAAGCTGTCGGCAGTGATTTCTGCCGGCGAGTCCACCAGCGGCGGTTGTTCGTCGCCTTCGGGCAAAAATTTCAGGTTGGCAATTGCCTCTGCCGTCGCTTCTTGGAGGCCGGTCTCGCTAAACAGACTGGTCTTGATTTCACTGCGTTTATTGGCGGTGGTAATGATGATGGTCACTTCCGTCTTATCTTCGTGGACATTCTGGTGAATTTCCGAGTTGGCGAAGCGGGTCAGGCCCTCTGCCTGATTCATCACCAGAACCTGAGCATTATATCCCTTGGCGGCAGCGACGACGGTGTCAATGATGGCGTAGAGCTGCTCCTTACTTAACATCGGCTACACCTACCTTTATATTTCTAAAGCGGGCGGGAGCGGAGCCATGTCCCACGCGGGCAACTTGCATCGGCTCGCCTTTGCCGCAATTGGGCGTTCCATGGAGCTGCCAGTGTTTTTCCGAGGCAACACCGTCACAGGCGTTCCAAAACTCGGGAGTAATGCCGGTATAGATTGGGTTTTTAAAGATTTTCCCGGTCAGTTTGCCATCCTTGATCTCATAGGCGATCTCGCAGGCGAATTGGAAGTTGAGGCGCTTGTCGTCAATGCTCCAGCTCTTGTTAGTTGCCAGGTAAAATCCATATTCAACCCCGGCAATCAACTCATCCACTTCCTTATCGCCGGGCAAGAGGTTGATATTGGTCATGCGCACAATCGGAATCCTCCCCCACCCGTCAGCCCGGGCGGTTCCGTTGGAGGGCTGATTGAGAACGGATGCGGTGTCCCGGGAGGAGATGAAGTTTGCAAAAATCCCCTTGGTGATGATCGGAGTGCGCTGGGCCTTGACGCCTTCGTCGTCGTAGCCAAAGGTTCCCAAGCCCTGGGGCACAGTGGCGTCGGCGACTACATTCACATGTTCTGAGCCGTAGCGGAAGCCCAGTTTATCCGGATTGAGGAAACTGGTGCCCGCCAGCCCTGCCTCGTGACCAAACACCCGGTCCAGCTCAATCGGATGGCCGATGCTTTCATGGATTTGCAGCGTCAGCTGGTCGCTGTCAATCACCAGGTCGAAGTGCCCCGAGGGACACTCCTCTGCTTCCAGCAGAGCTTTGGCCTCCCGGGCGACCCGGGCGGCGTTTTCCACCAGCCCCAGTTCTTCAACATACTCATAACCGGCTGTGCCATAGTCTCCCCTAAAGGAGTTGGGGAAGCTGCGTTTTTGAACATCCTGCTGGTTAGCGGCAGTTGCTTCGATGCCACCGCCAGACATGAACAGAGTCTGTGTGATATAAGCGCCTTCTGTGTCAGCGAAGATTTTTTCCTCCCGGCGGAAGAGCAGGGAGCCAAAGGTCTTGAAAAGGTCGGGCACGGCCTTGCGCATCTCAGCTTCCGCTGCAAAGAGCAGGGCCAGTTTCTGTTCCTTGGAAACAGTGAAAGGGTCAATTTTAACCGGTGTCTGATAATCGTCAACCACTGCTTGCCGGGGCGCCAGGCGTGCCGGTTGCTTTTGGGCACCACGGCTTGCCCGGGCTATCGCCAGCGCCCGTTTGGCCGTGGCTTCCATGTTCTCAAACTCCTGGGAACCGGCGAATCCCAGGGCGCCGTCCACAAACACCCGGATTCCGTAACCGTAAGTATGGGCGGTGGAGAGCGACTGCACCTTGTTGTTTTCGGTGGCGATGTTCTCCTCTTGGATGTCGTGGACCCGGATGTCGGCATAATCGGCCCCCTGGTCTGTAAGCAAGCTAAGGATGTCTTGCAACTGTTCTTTCATCGGCGAGCTCCTTTCAATACAATCTTACTACCATATTCTCTACAGCAGGGAAAAATCCTTGTCCCGAACTAAGCTGTAACCTTTGTTTCAAGCCCGGTGGAAAATCCCTTGCAGGGATATGCAGTTTCCATGCCGAAATATTTCCCAGAATGTGCATGCTAAGAATATAACGAGAGAATGGGGGGTCGTCATGAAACATCCGACGCTTAAATACACCGACGGGGTCCTGGAACTCTTGGACCAGCGCCAACTTCCGGAACAGGTTGAATATGTCCGGGCGGCCAGTGGCCGGGAAGTGGCAGCTGCGATTCGGGACATGGTGGTGCGGGGGGCACCGGCAATTGGCGCCGCAGCTGCCTATGGTTTCTGCGTTGCCGCCCGGGAGCATCAGGAATTGCCCCGGGAGGAGTTTGTCAGTGCCCTGGTGCAGGCAGGCAAAGAACTGGCCGCATCCCGGCCCACCGCGGTCAACCTCTTCTGGGCCCTGCAGCGGATGCAGGCAGTGCTGGACACCAATGTTGAAAAGACTGTCCCGGTGCTCTTACAGCTCTTGGAGCAGGAGGCGGAGACAATTGCCCGGGAGGATGTGGAGATTAACAAACGCCTGGCCCGCTTTGGCAATGAGCTGGTCTCGGCGGGGGCAACGATCCTCACCCACTGCAATACCGGCGCTTTGGCCACCGTTGGCTATGGCACCGCCCTGGGGGTAATCCGGGAAGCCCATCATAGCGGCAAACAGATTAAGGTATTTGCCAATGAGACGCGGCCCCGGCTCCAGGGGGCGAACCTCACCGCCTTTGAACTGGTCAGCGAGCAAATTCCCGCCACGCTGATTGCCGACAGCGTCGCAGCCACTTTGTTGCGGGACGGTAAAATTGACCTGGTGCTGGTGGGCGCGGACCGGATTGCCGCCAACGGCGATACCGCCAACAAAATCGGGACGTATATGTTGTCGGAACTGGCGCGGCGTTTTGATGTCCCCTTCTATGTTGCGGCGCCGGTGTCCACCATCGATTTTGCGACTGCCAGCGGCGCCGGGATTGAGATTGAGGAACGGGCTGCGGAGGAGCTAACCCATATCCGAGGCATACGCATAGCTCCTGAGGGCGTTGCGGTTTACAATCCGGCCTTTGACGTTACGCCGGCGGCGAATATCAGCGGTATTATTACAGAAGTCGGCGTATTGCGTCCGCCTTTTGATGAAAGTATTGGCAAATTGGGGAGGGAAAAGCGATGAAGGAAATACTGCCGATTCTTAAAATACCGGTTGATTCTCTGCCACCCGATGTACTGGTCTGCGGTGATCCGGCCCGGGCAGAAGCGATTGCCAGGGAACTGGAGCAGACGGAGGAACTGGCATACAACCGGGAATACCGCACCTTTATCGGCCGCTACCAGGGGGCGCCTCTGGCCGTATGTTCCCATGGCGTTGGCGCCGCCGGGGCAGCCGTTTGCTTTGAGGAACTGATTCGGGCCGGGGCCCGGCGGCTAATCCGCGTTGGCACTGCCGGTTCTCTGAGTTCGGAGATCCGGGACGGAGATTTAGTTATCGCCAGCGCCGCTGTGCGGGAAGATGGGCTCACTGAGCAGTTGGTGCCGCTTTCTTTTCCGGCAGTGGCAGACATTGGCGTGACCCGGGCCCTGGAGGAGAGCGCCCGGAAAGCGGGAGTGCAGTGCCCCACGGGGATAGTGCTGACGGTGGCGGCCTTTTATCCAGCACTCTTGGATTTGCCCAATAATTTGATGTCCAAAGCCCGTTGCCTGGCAGTGGAAATGGAGTGTGCGGCCCTGTTTGTAATTGCCGCCCTTAAGGGTGTGCAAGCCGGAGCAGTGCTGGCCATCGACGGCATGGCAATTGATTTTGACGCCGATGCTTATAACCCCCATCGGGAGGCAGTGCATCAGGCGGTCAGCGACGGGATTGGGCTCAGTCTTGAGGCCGCTGCCCGGTTGGCAAAGGGGGAAGCGTAATGTACATAAAAAAGCGTCAGGCCGTTGTTGAAGCCGGGCGGGAGATGGCTCGCTCTGCCCTGGCGGTGGGGACCTGGGGCAATATCAGCTGCCGGGTGGAACCGGAGTTGATGGCGATTACCCCCAGCGGCATGGATTATGAGCAGTTGCAGTCAGAAGATATTGTGATCATGGATTTGGGCGGCCAGGTCCGGGAGGGCAGCCGCAAGCCTTCCAGCGAGCAGCCGCTGCACCGGGCAATTTACCGGGGGCGGCCAGACATCCAGGCCGTTGTCCACACCCATTCGGTGTATGCTTCGGCCTTGGCCGTGGCGCGTAAACCAATTCCGGCCTGTGTCGAAGATTTGGTGCAGATTGTCGGTGGCGCAGTGCGGGTGGCAGACTATTGTCTGCCTGGAACCGAGGAATTGGGGGAATGCACCCTCAGGGCGCTGGAAGGCCGCAACGGCGCTTTGCTGGCCAACCATGGCGTAATCGGCTGCGGACGGACGCTGACGGAGGCACTGACCGTGTGCAAGATTATTGAGAAGGCAGCCAAAATCACCCTCGCCGCCCAGGCGGTTGGCGGTGTAGTTGAACTGGCAGAGTCGGATATTCAGGCGATGCGCACATACTATCTGCATCAGTATGGGCAGCGATAGGGGGAGATTGCATGCGAATACTGTTTAAAAACCTGCTGCTTGCCGGCAGCAATCAGCGTACCGATTTGGCGGTGGTTGACAACCGTTTTGCTCCGCTGGAGCCGGAGCATACGTATGACCGGGTTCTCGACTGTTCCCGTCATCTGGCGCTCGCTGGCTTTATAAACACCCATGGTCATGCCGCCATGACCTTGCTCCGGGGCGTGGGCAGTGATCTGCCTTTGCAAGAATGGTTGGAGCAGTGGATGTGGCCGCTGGAAGCCAAGCTGACCGAAGACGACGTCTATTGGGGCACGATGTTGGCGATTCTGGAGATGCTTAAATCGGGAACCACCACCTTCACTGACATGTACTTCTTTGAGGATGCGGTGGCCCGGGCTGTGGAGGAAAGCGGCATCCGCGCGGTACTCTCTCGGGGGCTTGTCGGTCTCGGGCCGGATACCCTGAAGAAGTTTGACGAGAGTGTTGAGTTTGCCCGCACCTGGCACGGGGCCGCAAATGGACGGATTACAACGATGCTGGGCCCCCATGCCCCGTATACCAACACACCGGAAAGTTTGGGCCAGGTAATTGCGGCTGCCCGAGACTTGAAGTTGCCGCTTCAGATTCACCTCTGTGAGACCCGCAAAGAAGTGGAGGACTCCCTGGCGGACTATGGCAAGACGCCGGTTGAATATGTCCATGATTTGGGCCTGTTTGAAGTTCCTGTCCTGGCTGCCCACTGTGTGCATGTAAGCGAGCGGGATATCCAGCTTCTGGCTGATTACGATGTGCGGGTCGCCCATAATCCTGGCAGCAACCTTAAACTGGGCAGCGGCATTGCGCCTTTGCCGGCGCTGTTGGCCAAAGGCATTACCGTCGGCCTGGGCACCGATGGCGCCGCCAGCAACAACAATCTCGATATGTTGCGGGAGCTGCGGTTGGCGGCACTGCTGCATAAGGGAACTGCTGAAGACCCAACGCTGATCAGCGCCGATACGGCCCTGGCGATGGCCACCGAGCATGGCGCCCGCGCCCTGTTCTTGGACTCGCTGGGCAAGTTAGAACCGGGCATGAAAGCAGACATGACTTTGATTGATATGGACCGGCCCCACCTGGTGCCGGACTCAGATCCGGTGGCTGCCGTTGTCTATGCGGCCCAGGCGTCGGATGTGGACCTGGTGATGGTGGACGGCAAGATACTTGTGGAAAACGGAGAAGTTCTCAGTATAGACGAGGAGAAAATCCTCCATGAAGCCCGGCGCTGTGCCCGGCGCCTTGGCGGGGAGTAGGAGGCAGACAGTGACCAGCAAAACACCGAAATTTGACACTTTGGCTATCCATGGCGCTAGCAAGCGCAAGAACCCGAAGCACGCCTTGAACTATCCAATTTTCATGACCTCAACCTTCAGCTTTGATTCCATCGAAGAGGCGGAATATACCTTTACCAATGAGACCGATAATTATATCTATACCCGGGGCAACAACCCGACGCTGCGGGTGCTGGAAGAAAAAATAGCCGCACTGGAGGGCGGCAGCGCGGCGGTGGCCTTTGCCTCAGGCATGGCTGCAATCAGCACTGCGCTGTTTTCGCTCCTGACCCCCGGCGACGAGCTTTTATCCAACAACGTTCTCTACGGCTCCGCCAACAATGTGGTGAACAGCATTTTGCCGCGCTACCATATAAAAAGCCGACGGGTCGATTTTACCAATCTCCAGGCGCTGGCGGACGCAGTTACCGAGGACACCAAGGTCCTGTTTTTCGAAACTCCCTGCAATCCCAATCTGGCAATCATTGATATTGAGGCGGTCTGCAATCTCGCCCGGCAGCGGGGAATTAAGGTTGTGGTGGACAATACCTTCGCCACCCCGTACCTGCAGCAACCCCTGGCACTGGGGGCCGATGTGGTGGTCCACAGCGCCACCAAGTATATCAGCGGCCACGGCGATGTTGTCGCCGGCCTGGCGGTGGCCCGGGACAAGGAGTATGTCAACAGCCTAAAATTTGATTTTATGTGCGAGTTTGGCGGCGTCATGAGCCCGTTCAATGGTTGGCTGTTGCTTCGCGGCTTAAAAACGCTGGGCCTGCGCATGCGGGAACACTGCCGCAATGCCTTGGCGGTGGCCCGTTATCTCCAGCAGCATCCCCGGGTGCGCAAAGTCTATTACCCGGGTCTGCCTGATTTCCCCGGCCACGACATCGCTCGCCGGCAGATGCGGGATTTTGGCGCCATGATCAGTTTTGACCTGGACGGCAGCGTCGAAGAATCCCGGCAGGTGGTGGAAAAGCTGCAGCTGATTAAACTGGCAGTCAGCCTCGGCGATTGCGAAACCCTTGTGGTACACCCCTTCGCCATGACCCACCGCAGTTATAGCCCCGAAGAACTGGCCGCCGCCGGCCTGACGCCAAGCATGATCCGACTGTCCATCGGCCTGGAGGCCGTCGAAGACATCCTCGCCGATTTAGACCAAGCCCTCGCATAACTGCCCACCCGGGGACGGAGGTTGCTTGGGCAAATTCGATAGGATTTCCAGAGACGTGCACAGAGGCCAATTCCCGTTTTCCGTGTATTAAACAGGACCAGGCGTCGCCTGGTCCTGTTTAAGTCTGTGGTTTATTCTTTGTTCACCAGATATGCTTTGTAAGTCCACGCCCCGTGATAGTAGGCCCAGATTACCAGGACATACTGTCCGTTGGGCAGCTCCTGGCCATATACATGGCCATCCCAATCAAAGAAGTGGGTCGGCCCCGGGACATCTTCAAAGGCGCCGATTGTAGCAATATATGGCCCAATACCGCCGGTGAAGTAATGAATGTCGTACTCCAGGACATCGACGCCAAAGGGCACCAGTGCGCCTACATAATATGTGCCGTCATCGTTCTTGCCGAAATACGCGCCCTGGATTGGGTCACTGGGATAATCCGGTTCGCCTACGAAGAGGATGGTCGGCACCTTCACGCTGTCGGTTCCATTGCTGAGCAGGAAGGCACCCTCATAATAGCCGGGCTCCAGGTTGCTGTCCACCTGGACGACGAAGTTCAGGTTTTGTGTGTGGCCAGGTTGTACCTGGAGGTTATTGCTGGTGGACACCTTGATACCCTCATTGCCAACGAAATCGATATCGTAGCGAACCCGTTGGTTGGAGAGATTGTGGATTCGAAAATGCTGTCTGCTGGTATCCTTGTCTTCGGTATGCAGGAAAGCGCCGAAGGAGTGACTGCCCGGAACTACCAGAGTTTTGGTATTGATTGCCTGCATCACCCGAATGCTGCCGGCGCCCTGGGTGTTGTGTGGGTAGATGTTTCCGTTTTCATCGAAAATATCGACGGCTGTATTCATCAGCGCCGCCTTGACATAGTCGACGCCCCAGTCCGGATGTGCTTCCAAAAGCAGCGCCGCTGCGCCGGCAACATGCGGCGAGGACATGCTGGTGCCCTGGAAGGCGGCATAGCCGTGGGGATCCTCCGGATTATGGGTGGGAATCGTGCTTACAATCCCAACACCGGGGGCACAGACATCGGGCTTGATCATCCAGGTGTCCATTACCGGGCCCCGGGATGAGAAGTCAGCCACTGTTTCATTGACATGGTGAGAGAACTCGATTTCAAAGCTGACCTGATTGATACCTGCCTCCAATTCCGTAAGCAGCTTCTGGCCATCGGCATTGGATAGTTTTATGGTCGGCAGGGAAATTCCGGGAACGTAGTGCTCGATTTGTCCGTCAAGATGATTGTACATGATAGTGGCAACAGCACCCGCCGCCTTGGCGTTATCCGACTTTTCGACGAAGGGAATTTCGCCGCGGCTGATGAGGGCAACTTTGCCGTTGAAGTCCAGGCCGACAAAGTCTTCCGGATAACCGAGACCTGCGTTGACAATTTCAAGTGTCTCGCCATCCAAAGCAGTGAGGGCTTCGTCATTGGGGAACCCCATCACTTCGGCGCTTGGATAATTGACCGCCTCGGATGTAAAGATGTCAGCCGTGTAGACGTTATACGGCAGTTGGGTCGCGCCCACGGAAATTGCTTCCCGGGAAGTTCCGGGGGAGCCGACAGTCCAGTTGGCCGGGCCGCTGTTGCCATTGGAGGTCACAGCGACAACGCCCTCAGCCATTGCCCAATCCAGGGCGATGCTGGTGGCGTAGTCCGGGTTATTGACATTGGCGCCCAGGGAGAGGTTCATGATGTCGGCGCCATCCTGAACAGCGCGCTCGATGCCAGCAATGACGTTTTCAGTGGTACCGCTACCGCCCGGTCCCAACACCCTGTAGGCCAGCAGGGTCGCATCCGGAGCCACGCCTTTAATCAGGCCGTTGGCGGCAACTGTGCCAGCGACGTGGGTTCCATGATCAGTATCAAGTTCCGGATCACCGATGGATGTTTCCTGGGGGTCCGCGTCGTTGTCAACGAAGTCCCAGCCCTTGTAGTCGCCAAAGGCGTGAACCAGGTCCGGGTGGGTGTAATCGACGCCGGTGTCGATGATGGCCACTGTGACGCCGGCGCCTGTGTAGCCGGCATCCCAAGCTTCATCAGCTTCAATAAAGGGAGCGCTGTCTTGCATATAGGGACTTACGAACTCCCAGGGGATCACTTCGCCAACAGAAGTTGCCTGATAACGAACATTGGGATAAACAGCTTTTATCCCGGGGATTGAAATTAGGCTGAAGATGTCTTTTTCGGGCAATGTCAACGCAAATCCAGAGAACAGGTAGTCATACTCCCTGCCAACTTTTGCGTTGTTGATTTGATGCTGAACAGCTTCAATTATTTGTGCTCTTAAACTCTTTAGACTTGCCTTGGTTTGCGTTTCGCCCGCATGCTTCGCCTCTACCTGCGATTTCGCTTCCAACTCGACAAGCACAGTAACAGGACTATCAGAAGCGGCATCGTACTTTCCATATAAAGTTGCTAATTCAAGCTCAGTTGCTATCTGTTCCTGGGGAACGGCCAAGGCGCCGCTTATAAACAACGCCAGGACCAACGTTGTTGCCATCGTCAGGATCAAGGATTTTCTAACCAGTTTCTTCACCATAACACCCCTTTTTCGATTTTTCATGCATCTGGAACCGAACCAAGTTAATCCATTAACACCTCCTCACAATTGGTTCATGCAATCTTATTTCCTTGCCGGAAAAAATATGCATTTTTTGTATAACACATCAGCTTTCTGATTGCCGGAGTGCAGTCTGCTAATTTTTAAATGTTCTGATGATTTCTGGGTCAATAAAGTATACGCAGCCCATGTCCGGACTTTGGGGGTGGACTTAACAGGTAAGATTAAGATCCTGACAAGGATTTTCGACTGGTTTCGACATGCGGCTGTCTGTGAAAGAGCGTGCAGCTTATGTCTCTGTCATTTGATAGCGAAAATCAGAGCAGGCTTGTTGCGTCTGTATCTTTTCAACTGTATGACTATGTTTACAAGTCCTGGTCAATCAGCTAAACTAACAACAGGGACGTATTGCAAGGGAGGCGGAAATTGTGTGGATTCAATTTATAACCTTTATAATCAGCGCTTTGGTGATGTTGACATTACCAATATTTATGTTTGTTGTAATCCGCGATTTTTCCAACCGGCGTAAAAGACGGCGCCACTTCTTGGTGTTGGCTGGTCTCTGTCTAAGCTATGCCTTGATTATGCTTGGTCTCTGGGGATTTACTTGGGTTGGCGGTATGCCCTGGTAAGCTTCATGTTTTTCTAACTACATACAAAAGCGGGCTTCCCGGGGAAGCCCGCTTTCAATTGGTGCCGAGACGAACCAAGACTGTGTTTTCGCCTGCGTTTGCTTGCAACGGCACGTATTCGCTGGGTTTGCCATTTACAAGAATCTCTTTGACTCCCTGTTTCACACGGCCTATGTTCTGGACCTCAATTTTGTAGATGCTGTTTTCATATCGATACTCCAGTTCAAAGCCCGACCAGTCCCGGGGAATGCAGGGATTCAGGTATAGACGCTCGCCTCGCTTTTTGAAACCGAGGATTTCTTCGACTCCCACCCGGTAGAGCCAGCCGGCAGCGCCGGTGTACCATGTCCAGCCTCCCCGGCCGACATGGGGTTGAACATTGTAGACATCGGCGGCTACTACATATGGCTCAACCTTATAAGTTGCACATTCAATTTTGGTGCGGGTGTGGTTAACCGGGTTTATCATGTGGAACAGCTCCCAGGCCATATTGCCTTTGCCCATGCGAGCAATTGCATTGATCACCCAGACTGCGGCATGGGTGTACTGGCCGCCGTTTTCCCGGACACCAGGTAAATAACCTTTGATATAGCCCGGCTCCAGATTGCTGGTATCAAAGGCCGGCGTGAACAGAAGCACCAGGCCCGCATCGCGACGGACCAGATAATCTTCCACTGCGCTCATGGCCAGACGCGCCCGTTCTTCGTCGCCACCGGCTAAAACCGCCCAGGATTGGGCCAGGGAATCAATTGTGCATTCCTGGTTTTCCGCCGAGCCCAGCGGTGTGCCGTCGTCAAAATAGGCCCGTCGATACCATTGGCCATCCCATCCGTTTTCTTCAATCGCTGCCAACAGCTTATCCGCGTGGGCAAGGAATGTTTCCGCCAGTTTTTCATCCTGCCTTTTTTGGCAAATAGGCGCAAACCCGCGTAGGATGTGGATAAGGAACCAGCCCAGCCACACGGATTCACCCTGTCCCTTGTTACCGACAGTGCTCATGCCGTCATTCCAATCGCCCGAGCCCATTAGCGGCAGCCCGTGCTCGCCGAATTGCAGCGAAATCTCCAGCGCCCGCAGACAGTGCTGATACAGAGACTCAGTTTTTCCCGAGACTTCAGGCACTCCGTAGCGTTCATCCTCGTCTCCGGACAAAGGAGGCGCCGTCAAATATGGAACCTCTTCTTCCAGCAAGGAATAATCCCCGGTGCGCTGAATATACTCGATGGCTGCCAGCACCAGCCACAGGCGATCGTCGGAAAATCGGGTGCGGACGCCGCGATTGCCGGTGTTGGGATGCCACCAGTGTTGAACATCGCCTTCCTCAAACTGTTGAGCGGCGTGGAGGAGGATTTGCCCGCGGGTCAGTTCCGGTTTGATTAGCGCCAAATTCATCGTGTCCTGGAGCTGATCCCGGAAGCCAAAGGCGCCACCGCACTGATAGAAACCGCTCCGGGCCCAAATGCGGCAACAGAGGGTCTGATACAGCAGCCACTGGTTTAGCATCAGGTTCAGGGACTGATCTGGGGTTTGGACCTGCAGGGTTGCCGTCAGTTGCCGCCAGAATTGTTTTTGCGCTTCCAGAGCTTCTTGAGCTGCTTCCACTGTGCAGTAATCTCGATGCAGAGTCCTGGCTTCTGCTTTATCTTTTGCTTTTCCCAGCATAAAGACCAAAGC
The DNA here is from genome assembly GCA_009711825.1 of Bacillota bacterium. Lineage (NCBI taxonomy): Bacteria > Bacillati > Bacillota > Bacillota bacterium. Next base: position 23,389 of record VEMY01000004.1, read on the forward strand.
CTTTTCCTCGCCAGGCGCCAATTTGAGCCCAACCTGGAGCGCCCCGCAGGGGTCAAGGGCGGCGCCGGTGCTGCCCGAAAGCCGGTCGCGGGTCAGGCCAAGGGGACGGGCCAGGTTGCCGCCATGGCCGATAAACTCTTCCCGGTCGCCGGTATAGGACATTGGTGACGTTGACGCGCCGACAAAGCCCACTTGATCGGGGAAATCCCCGTTATACGGGTTGCGGAAATAGAGGACACCGTCTTCATATTCACTGACAACATGGGGATGGGTGATCTCGTCGCTAACCCCCAGCACCGGGCGCAGATAGTATGTGCAGCTGAGCTGGCGCTGGAGGCCAGATGTGTTACTTATTTTCAAAGTCAGTAGTTTGTAAGGGGCATCCTTTGCCACAAAGCAGGTGAGTTCCTGCCCCAGCCCCTGGCTGTGCTGTTCCCAGCTGGTATAGCCAGCGCCGTGCCGGATTGTATACGTATGTTTGTTACGCACCGGCAGCGGGGTCGGTGTCCAGACGACGCCGGTTTCTTCGTCCCGGATATATAGCACTTCTCCGGGCGGGTCAGAGACGGGGTCATTTGACCAGGGAGTAAGCTTGTTTTCCCTGCTGTTGCCGGCCCAGGTGTAGCCCAAACCGGTTTCACTGACCACTGTGCCAAATTCAGGATTGGCCAGGACATTGACCCAGGGCGCTGGGGTATTGTTATAGCTTCGGAGCCGGATGATATACTCACTGCCGTCAGCGCTAAAGCCACCGTAACCATTGGCAAACTGAAGTTTTTCCGGTGTTTCCCTGCTTAGGAAGGACTGATTGCGTTCCCGAAACTGCTTGGCTTCCGGCAGCGACTCCGGCGCCGGATATTTGATTTGTGTTGCCAGGGGCCCGCCATCGCCTCTGAGGGTGACTCGGGCCACAGCCTGCAAGAGCTGCACATCTTCAGGCGCGACCTGATTGATACTGCGCAAAAAGATTCCACCGGGGGAATCAAGAACATCGTTCAACTGGTGCGTTTGCACCGTCTCCCGAATTAGCTCGTGGAGTGGCTGCAGATAGCTGGACACCTCGGCATTGAGCACCACCAGGTCGGCAATAAACCCCTTCATTTTTAGCTATTCATGGGCGCGAACCACTTCCTGCAGGACATCCAGTTCGTCTTCTTCGCTGATAATGACCAGAATCACCGGGTTGTCTCCGGAGATGCCATAGGCCCATAACGCCTGCTGGGAGCGGGTATTGTCCTCAATCGCCTGCTGTTGGCGTCGGCGGAGCGACGAGGCAAAAAGCAGCGGCGCCACAAGTTCCTGGGCAGTCTTCATCTCGTCGGGACTGATGTTCAGGTAGCGGGCCTCCACCTGGCTGCGGGTGTACGCCAGGGCAAAGGCACGCTCGCTGGCACGGGTATCGGCATACTTGGCAGCCAACTTTTTGATCTCAGTTTCGCTGAAGGCAATGCCGGTGGCGATTGTAATTGTTGCGGTGTCTCCCGGCTGGAGCCGGATTTGCCGGCGCAGGCTCAGAACCGGATCCAGAACCGCCCCCTCGCTGTTGGTCAGTGGTTGGCTGAGGGCCGCAGGATTGTTAATCTGACGGGTGCGTCCAAGAAATTTGCTGCGGTCGCTTTCAAATTGGATTCTGCCCACCGCTTCTCCCTGCACCGTAAGGGAATGAAAGGCATGCACCTGCTGTTCGTGGGGGGTGCGCGGTCGGCGAGAGGCCAGGAGGGCGTTATGCTCAGGCAAAAATTTTGTACGGACAAACAGGTTGCTGAACCCGGGATGGGCCATATCCGCGGCCCGGTGGGTCAAAACCGGTTCAGTGTAGCTGGTGAGTTCAATCGTTACAGTCTGGAGGCCATGGTTGGCAAGCGTCACCGTTCGGACTTCCACATTATCTTCGGTAGAAACTGTAACCTGGGTGCGGGTGTCGATGCCGTCATCCTCCCGGATATAGACCGCCCTGTCGGGAAAGAAGCGGGCCCGGTAATAGGTGGTCCGGTTCTCCAGCGGTTCCCAGCAGGCTGACCAGCTGTAGTTGTTGTTTAGATTGCGCAGCAGGATGTGATTGCCATACAATGCTAGGGGATCGTCCCGCCAGCGGGTTACCTGGATATGGTCTAGTTTGCTGTACCCGGTGCCGCGGTCGGTAAGCAGCACTGAATAGCGACCGTTGGAGAGAATGTGACAACGGGGATAATAGGTCTTGGGGCGGCCAAAGTGCCTGGAGTAATCCGCCGTTTCCGGAGTCTTATAGGCGGTCAGCGGCTCAACAGACTCTTTGTTTTCCTTGGTGATAATCGCCCGGGTCGGGATGCGCTCCTGGAGCAAGAGCTCGCCCGCCCGCACCTGCGGGTTGGCATGGAAGCGTCTGACCATAATCTCCCCCAGAAGGGTGTTGAGAATCGCCACAAATCCCATGCCCTGGTGATGGGCCATGAAGGAGCGGACAACCCCCCGTTTCTCGCCGGCGGGCAAGCGTTCGGGAGTATAATCCACCGCTTCGTAGAGGCCGTAATCACCTTCTAGGTCGTCGGCCTGCAGGCGGCGGATATTGTCCAGCGCCTCCCGGGGAGCGAAGGGTAGCGCCAACAGGGTTGAGTAAGGCGAGACCACAGCCTCGTTAATCAGGCCGCGCTTCAGGCCCAGCTCCGGAATGCCAAAGGCCTGGTACTGATAATTGAGGCGCAGGTCAAAGCCGTAGTAGCCGGATTCCGATGTGCCCCAGGGGATTCTCCGGGCGTGGCCGTATTCTATTTGCGCCTTGATCACCGCCGAGTAAGTCTCGGCCAGCAGAGTGTTGGCATAGTTTTTCATCACCAGTGGCGGCATCAGGTACTCAAACATTGTCCCGGCCCAGGATACCAAGCCCCGCTGGCCGTTAATCCGGGAGAGGGCCCGCCCCAGTTTGAACCAGTGCTTTTTCGGCACCGCCCGTTGCACAATTCCAAGATAACTGGCCAGCCGGGCCTCGGATGCCAGCAAGTCATAGCTTGAGTCTGTGAGCTTTTCGGCTTCAACACTATAGCCAATTGAAAACAGATGCCGTTTGTTGTCATAGAGGGGAGCAAAGTCGGTGGCGGCCACAAGCGTGTCAATGCGTTCAACCAGCGTTCTCAGCCTTTCCACCAACCGCGTGCAGTTCTCCCTGGTCACCGTCAAATCGTTTTTCAGGACCAACAGGTATTCCTGCTGTTCAGAGCTAATCTCCTGTTGGAGCAAGTTGTCGCATTCCGCGACAATCTGCTGATACTTCTCGCACATATTCAGGGGCGTCGGGTTGTCTGCCAGCGCCGTCACCAATATCCGCAGCTCAGCAAATGGAGATTGTTCCAAAAACGCGGGCGGACTGATGAGGATTTCGGTATGGGGGAATAGCTCCGCTACTTCACTGCGGAAGTCGGCAATCATCTGGTCCAGGCGGCTGACCCCATATTCGGGCAGATCTGCCAATAGGTTGAGCCAGTCCCCGAGATGGTTGCTGATTCCCACCGGGGGCAGCTCCACAGCATATAACTCGGCAGTATCGCCAAGTCCTTTCCAGAGCCGGCTGTCCACCAGCCGCGCCTCCAGGTACTCCTGTAAGCCCTCCCTGAGCGCAATTAAAAACGCCACCAGGTTGCCACTGTCCACAGTCGAAACATAGCGGGGTCGCAAAACTTTAAGCGAGTTGGTGTCATACCAGTTGAACAAGTGGCCGTGCCATTTCTCCAGCCTCTCCACACTACTGAGCGTCCGGTCCACCAGTTCTGTCACCCGGGTGGTTGAGATGTAGCCCATATCTCGAGCACCCAGGGCAGAAATCAGCAGAAATCCGATATTGGTCGGTGAGGTTCGGTTGTCAATTCCATTGGGTGGCTCAATCTGTAGATTATCCGGGGGCAGCCAGTTTGCTTCAGCGCCGGCGGTATCCTCATAATAGTTCCAGATTTTTCGGGCCAGACGCCGTAAGAGGCGAATATCTGCCTCTTCTAAGAATTGTGTTTGCCGCCGGTTGCCGCTGACCCACGTGGCCAATAACGGCGACAGCAACCAGAGGGCGTAATAGGGCAGCGCAGCGATAACATGCAGCGGCGCGATGTAAAAGAATAACAGCGCAGAAAGGCCGACGAAGATCAGGACTGGCCGGTTGCGCCGTAAATAGCTGGCGCTGTCGTTCTTCAGCGTCCGCTCCACATCGGCAGCCGTCGTCCACTCCAGCAGATTCCGGCGACTGACCAACAGCCGCCACAGGGTGCGTAAAATCGCGTCGGTCATCAGGTAGGCATGGTAGGGCAAGAAGGCCAGTTGCAATAGCAACTGACTGACAGCGGCTGCCGGGCCGGTAAGCAGCGACGATTGGGGCCCCACGACTCTGCCAGGCATTAGGCCGCGGTCCAACAGCGCCAAGAGAGCAGGCAATGCCAGGGTCACAGCCGGCAAAAGCAGCCAGGGCAAAATCCCGGGCAGCAGTGTAAGGCCGAGAATAAAAAGCGCTATCAGACTGACCGGAACCAAGCTCCGGCGCAAGTTATCAGCAATTTTCCAGCGGGATAGGAGGGTGAGCGGATTGCGACGCCGCTTGCCGGCCTGGTCCCGCACGTGGGGCCCTAGCCAGGGCAAAAGCTGCCAATCGCCCCGGGTCCAGCGGTGCAGGCGCATCATATAGGCGCTGTAGCGCCCGGGGAAGTCATCAATCAGCTCCAAATCGGTGGCCAGGCCGGTGCGTAGAAAACTGCCCTCCAATAAGTCATGGCTGAGCACGCGATTTTCGGGCAGAGTGCCTGCCAACACAGCCTGGTAGGCCTGGACGTCATATATGCCCTTTCCCGTATAGATTCCTTCGCCAAATAAATCCTGGTACAAGTCGGAAACTGCGGTAGTATAGGCATCGATGCCGCCGCTACCCACCATTATCCGGGCAAACCGCGACCCGTTGGCGCTTTCAGCGCTGACCCCAATCCGCGGTTGAATCAACCCATAGCCCTCTCGCACCAAGCCTCGCTCCACTTTCGCCTGGTGTAGGGGATGGGCAATTGCCCCCACCAATAGCCGCGCCGCATCCATGGGCAGGCGGGTGTCTGCGTCAAGGGTTAGGACATAGCGGATTTTTAGGCCCTGCAAATCATCTTTTCCGACCACAAAGCTGGTTTCGCCGGAACCGGTGAGCAAAGCGTTCAATTCGTCCAACGCGCCACGCTTCCGTTCCCAGCCCATCCATTTGCCCTGTTTGTTGTTGAATTCGCGACGCCGGTGCAGGTAGAAAAACTTATCCTGTTCCGGCGCGAATTTTGCGTTGAGTTCCCGGATACCCGCCCTGACAATGTCGATTATCTCTTGATCCTTGGCGCTGGTTTCATCCGGCGAATCCTTGAAATCACCCAGCAGGGCAAAAAACAGATTTTCCTCAGGATTGGCCAAGTAATGGACCGCCAGTTGTTCCACCAGCTCCCGGGAACGTTTGGCGTCGGTTAAAAGCGCCGGGACCACCACTAAAGTCGCCGCTTCCGATGGCAGACCGTCACGAAACTCCAATTTCGGCAAAATGGCCGGGCGCAGGCTGTGGGTAATTACCCAATTGACAAAAGTGATTGCAAGCTCCGATGCCGGCACCAGCGCCAACAACAGCGCCAGGATTTCTAGCCGCCAAGCCAGCGAGCCAAATACCCAGAGACCCAAGGCCCAGGTGAGGGCAAAGCTGATTAGCACAATCAGCAGCAAGTAACTGCCGATTCCCGGGCGCCACCGGGCACCTGGGCTTTGCCCCAACTCGCGGAATAACTTGGCGCGGCCTTTGTCCAACAGGTAGTAGCCCACGTGCGCCAGGCGCGGTTCCGCCGCCTCAGGCTGCCGGCAGTTCATCAGCTTCCTGGCGATGCGGGTCTCCGATGTTCGGAAGCGGCGGGCCAAATCCTCGATGCGGTGGCGGTAGTAGTCTCGGGACTCGAAATCCATTTTCTTGTACCAGAGGTCAGAACTGAGGATTTTGTCCACCGGCGACATCGCTTCAAACACATCATTCCAGTCCAGGCTGCCCACCAGCTTCAGGCTGATGATTGAGTTGCTCATTGCGATGGTGCGGGCCGCCTGGGCCTGATGTTCCCGATGGACAACCGAATTGATGTCAGTGTCAAATTCCTGGAGCTTGCGTTCCAAAGCGACCGTGATTTCCCTGGTATCGGTTTTGGATCGGCGCAATCGTTCTAAAAGATGTTCGACATAGGCAGAGCTGTAATCATTCCAGGTGTTGATATACTCGGGCCAGTGCCCCACAGTCAGGCGCTCTAAATCGTTTTGCACCTGTTTCCACTGTTTGTCGGCGGCCTCCAGGCGCTCACAGACAAAGCGAATCTTTTCCACCAGGGCAATCCGAATCATCAGCGACAGAGACCAGATTTCGGCGGTGGTCAGTTTGGCCTCCGACTGATATGCGTTCACAAAATCAATCAGCGTCTGCTCATCCAGCTTGCCATCGGTGTGGGAGACCAACTCCAGGGCAAGCACATAAACCCTGGGATAACCCCGTAGGACGGTGTTCTTGAGCACCCGCAGGTCGCGGTATTGTTTATGTGTAAACTGTTGTCGGATTTCCTTGACCTGTTCTTCGATGATATAAAAATTGTCCAGCAGCCATTGAGCGGAATGGGAAACGATCTTTTTGCTTCTGGCGTCGCTGTTCGCTTCCCGGTAAGCGTAGGAAATGAATTGGAAATTGTCCTGCAGCCGGGTTCGCAATATATTGTAACGCTTTTTGTTGATGTCCGGCTTATGGGACCGCCCCAATTCACGGGCATGCTTGACGAGGTCTTCTGAGTTCAGCAGCACATCATTAAACCAGGCATGTTTAAACTGTGTCGGCGCCCGGTATTGTTGCCAGATTAAGCGCGTTGCCAATATCGCTGCCAACAGGGCAAGCAGCAAGAGTTCCAATTTTCATCACCCTTTTTCCGGGATTAGTGTCTTAATAGGCTTCGCACCCGTTCACCAAAGATATCGGTCAATTCCCGGGCGTATTCGGCATCATCTGCTTCACTATAAATATTGAAAAGTGGCTCCTCACTGTCGGGAAGAATTAGCGCCCAGCCCCGTTTAGTTCGCACCCGCACCCCTTCAAACAGCTCTGTATCCTCTGAGTCGCGGGGGGTGGTAAGTTCCCGAATCACCCGGCCTTTGTCATGCCAGCTACATTCTACTTGGCGGTGGGCATAGTGAATCGGCGGCAACTCGGCCAATACCTCTGTGAGGGTTCGCCCGTGCCGGGCCAGGTGACCGGCGATAATCGCCGGCGCCCGAATGCCGTCAAATTGGAGTGTATACTGGAGTTCGCTTTCCGGTGACGCGACCAGGGCTTTCATTTGTTCCGACAGGGCCGATTTGGTGCGCACCAGCTCGCCGTTGTCCGCCAGATGGGCCAACGCTTCCGGGGCCGTATGGGGCAAGACCAGACGCCGGCTATGAGCGAGGGTGAAGAGGGCTAGCATGGCTAGATATTGCTCCCCAGATACAATTCCCCCTTGATTGTCAAGCAAAGTGATTGTTTCCCCGTCGGCGCTGATAAATGCTCCGAAATCTGCACCCCGGTTCAGCACCTGGCGGGATAAGGTCTCAGGCGTGACTCCGGTAGCGTAATCAGGACTTGGCTCACAGCCGCAGGCGCTGAGAAAGCCCGTCGCCAGGAAGGTTATGTGCTCGTTGGCAGAGCCAATCACCACCCGCGGTGGGCGAACAGGTGGCTCTGCCAAAAGTCTGGTGCCGGCGTTATAATAAGCCGTCAATACCTCGTCCCGCCAGACCCAGGGGCGAAAATCACTTGCAGGCGCCAAGCGGAAGTCATCGCTGGCCAGCAAGTTCTCCAGTTTACGTTCCCGGGACCGGTCGATATTGGCGCCATTTTCATCGATAAAGTCCAGATGGGCTTCATCGCCATCCACCCGGATGTGCACCCCGCCACCGGCATGATAGTGTTTGGCAGCAAACCGGGTCACCGGTGCGGCGATATTGCGGGCGCTTTGGACCGCGATGCCGCTGGCCAGGGCGCCTGCCGCCAGCGCTCCGGCCAGGGCCTGACCGGCGGTGCTGTTGTCGACCCCCAGCATCAGGGCCGAATCAGGCGGGCAGGTGGTAGCGAAAGCAGCGCCCAGGCGGGTAATTAGTTCGGGTGTGATGTCTACATTTAGTTTTCCATGGATATCTCGCCGTCCGAACAGCGTCTTGCGGGCCCGGGTACCCCAGACCAGATTCGCACTCACCCGGGCGCCGGCCTCGATATCCTTTTCCGGCCATATTTTCACATCCGGCTTTACAAGTGCACGATCCCGGAGTATGCTCTTATCGCCCAGCACTGCGTTTTCCAGGATAACAGCGCCGGCGCCTACGGCGGCGCCTTTACAGACAGTGGCGCCCCGCAGCTCAGCTCCGACCCCTACCCTGGCGTTGCGCCAGAGCACTGATTGTTTGAGGGTGGCCCTGTCTTCCACCTGACAATTGCTGTTGATAATCGTATGGGGAGAAATGCGGACATCGTCGCCGATTTGACAATTGTCGCCGATGAAAACGGGTGCCTGAAATTCTGCATTGCGGCCGATGCTTACATTATGGCCGAGCCAGATGCCCGGCTCTATTTGCTCACCCGGAATCTCGGCCCGTACTTTACCTGTAAGCACATCAAACTGGGCCTGGCGATAGGAACGCAAATCGCCAATATCGCACCAATAGCTATCAGTGACATATCCGAATATCGGCACCCCGTCCGCCAGTAATTTGGGGAAGAGGTCCTTGCTGAAATCGAAATTCTCCCCTCGGGGGAAATACTCCAGCACCTCCGGCTCCAATATGTAGATGCCAGTATTGATTGTGTCGCTGAACACTTCGCCCCAACTGGGCTTTTCCAAAAAGCGGATGATGCGGCCTTCATCATCAGTTATCACCACGCCGTATTCCAGGGGAACCGGCTCCCGTTTTAGCACCAAGGTCGCCCGGGATTGCCGCTGATGATGGAATTCCATGGCGCTGCTGATATCCAAATCGGTGAGGGCATCGCCGCTGATCACCACAAATGTCGTATCCAGAAACTCCGAAGCATTGCGCACACTGCCGCCTGTGCCAAGCGGTTCTTCTTCGTAAAAGTACTTCATGCGCACACTGTGTGCCGAACCGTCATCAAAATAGTCGCTGATTACCTCAGGCAGGTAGGCGGTGGTGACAGCAATCTCAGTCAAGCCGTGACGTTTGAGCAAATCGACGGCATACTCCATCACCGGTTTATTGACAACCGGCACCATAGGCTTGGGAATATCGCAGGTGAGCGGCCGCAAACGGGTGCCCTTGCCACCGGCCATGATTACGGATCTGATATCTCAACACTCCTTTGCATATATCTCATTTTAGTATGCCGACCCGCAGCCGATTTTATAAGGCCGCCACGGGGACGTTACCCAATGCCCCGTTTGTTTTCCGTTTGTTACCGTTAAATTACATTTCACTTGGCAGCAGACTTTTGCGCTCGCCGCCCGTCTATAATGGTGAGTAGTGAAACGGAGAGATTTCTAATGAAAAAAACAATTTTGCTTGCACTGATAATGGTATTTTTGTTGACGGGCACCGCACTGGCAGCCAGCGGTGACATCGTCAGAATTTCCGGCAATGTCAATATTCTAGCCGGGGAGGTAGTAGATGGCGATGTCGTCGTAATCATGGGCAATGTCACCGTCGATGGCCAGGTGAACGGCGATGTAGTGACGATAGTGGGTAAAACAATTCTCGGCCCAGAGGGCAGCATCCAGGGGGACGCTGTTTCCATCATCGGCGGTGTTGATGCGGACAATCACAGCGCCGTCAATGGCTCGGTGGTCTCGCTGATTGGTTCCAGCAACCGCTACAATCTCAGCTGGCGGGAAATGCCCGCTCAGTTTGGACGCGTAAATCGTTATATACCGTCCAACCCCTTCCAGGGAACCATGGGGCTGTTGATGGGACTATTGGTCGCCGTATTCATTGCGGCAGTATTTCCCAAGGCACTGGGGCGGGTGCAAGTCGCCATCCAGACCAGAACCGGGGCTTCCCTTGGATACGGGCTTCTGGCCTGGATTGTGGCGATACCAGTGATGATAATCGCAGCGATCACTATTATCGGCATTCCGCTGGCCATCTTGGTCGGTATCGGACTCTGGGTGGCGGTGCAGTTTGGCTATGCCGCTCTCGCCATGTTGGTGGGTACCGCTTTGCTGAGGCAAAATCAGCAACCGGTGGCGACTGTGGCCGTAGGCGCTGTCCTGATTGGCGCCCTGCGCCTGCTGCCCGTCCCGGGCATTGGCGTTGTAACCTTTATTCTCGGGATCCTGGCAGTTGGCGCCACCATCGCCAGCCGCTCTCAGCCAGCGGGACCTGTCCCCGCTGGCCCGGCCGAATAACCGGATTTAAAAATCCACCGGGATTAATTTTCCCGGTGGATTTTTTATTAGCAATTTTCCTCATGACAATCTGCTTCAGAACCTTTACCGTCCACCAACCGGTTCATGACCACTGCCGCGGTCAGATCGCCGCTGACATTGATTGCGGTCCGGCTCATGTCGAGAATGCGGTCGACGCCGATTATCAGCGCGACACCGCTAGGCGGAATGCCGGCGCTGTTTAGTACCATGGCGAGGATTATGATCCCCACGCCGGGAGTAGCCGGTGAGCCGATAGATGCGCCGACGGTTGTGACGACAATCAGTAATAGCGCTGCCAGGCCTAGCTCAACCCTTCACCTCGTCAAATGGTTTCTGGATTATAGTATTCTACAGGCATCTAGGATTTCCATATGGGAAAATTATCCAGGTGCCGGGTTCAACCGATATAAGTGGCATACAAGTTGACCAAGCGCGACGGGAGCTCTGAATATAATGAACCCAGGACCCGATTCCTGGGGGAAGGGTGGATTTCGGGGATAATCTCAAATCCAGTATGGGAGATAAGCGGCGATTTTTGCTGGCGCTGTCTGCTCACCATGTTGGTAAGCTTGTCTTCGTAAGTAAACTCAAAGGCGGAAGCCATCGCCGAGAGGGCATTACCGCCCAATGTGACAACGGCCCGGGGGCGAATAATTTCCAACTGGGTTCGCAGGTTAACGCCGCAATTATGTAGGGTTGTCTTGTTGGGTGCGGTAATCGACTTGCCGTTTGCTTGCAGGGGGACACAGAGCACAGCATTGGTCAAATAAATCTTGCGGGCGGCTATAGAAACCGGAATATTGCTTTGACGGCAAAATTCCCGCAGACCACCGTAAATTAAGTCGGCCGAGCGTTCCCGTTGCAAAGCTCCTTGGTTTTGGTGATAGTCGTCCAGTCCCAGGTCGTGGATTGCATTATATTCGCCTGTAAACGCGATACCACCATAACCGCACCCATCTAATCCCGGCGCTTCGCCAACAAAAACAAGGTCAATTTCTGTTTTCTGCTCCAGGCAGGCAAGCAAGAACTTGCGACGATTCAAGTGCATATTAGTCTTGGTATCGTGCTTTTGATTATGATGCAGGTAGGGGTTCATAACTGCCTGGGTGCAGGTGGTGCAGGTAAATACATTCTCTATGTAAAATTGGCTCAGCTTGTTACTCATAAACACTCATCCTCTCCACCTAACATTTTAACAAAATTATTGACGGCCTGCCTAGGGGATTGGGCGGAAGGCTTATTCCAGACCGCCAAAATCAGGAGTAAACTGTACTATCTGAAACCGACAGGAGTGGGTTAGATGAGTATCCAAGCTAAAATCGATGCTGCTCCGCCAGGCGGAACCGTTGCTGTTGCACCCGGAACCTATAATGAGCAGCTAATTATCGATAAACCGCTGACATTAACCGGCCCCGCTTCCGGAGAAGCAATCATCGACGCCGGCGGTATGGCGGCAGTGCCGGTCATTCATATATTGGCCAACGATGTCACAGTGCAGCGTTTGACCATTCGCAATGGGCCGCTCCAGGGAATTCGGGTCGGCGACGCTGCCAATCCGAACTTAACGGGAATCGTCATCAAGAGCAATATTATTCGCGGTCACGGGCGGGCAGGGATCGATACAATTAACAATGCTTCGCTTTTGATTGAGGATAATCTGATTGAAAATAATGGTCTGACTACCGGCACCGGTCGCGCGGGGATTTTTCTGTTTCCCCACGGGAACACGATTATAAGAGATAACATTATCCGGAACAATATTTTTGATGGGATCTTTGCCCGGGCTAGCAGCGCAGGGCTTACTATCAGTGCCAACGTAATCAGCGGACATTCACTTAGCGGTATCACCCTTGCCTGGGACGAGCAGAATGTATCGATAACCAATAACCACATCGAAGATAACGGCACAGGAACATTTGAGGAACAGGGTGGGATTGTTATCATTCAATCTGTAGCCGAGGAAATAAGTGATAATACGATAATTGACAATCGTTTATCCGGGATTTTTTGGGGCTGGGTAGCGACCAGTGGACCGGCCCCGGAAATTTTGATTACCGGCAATGTAATCCAGGAAAGTTCCCGGGATGGGATTTACCTGTTCAGCCAGGGACCTGGTGGTTTTCTACCCCCTGATCCCTATCCTCTGACTCCGGAGATAACAAACAACCAGGTATTGGACAATGGCCGGGCCGGAGTCTATATAAGCAATTTATTCTTTTTCAGCCCGGGTAACGCCAATCCAGAGATTCACAATAATGATCTGGTCGACAACACATGGGGAGTGTTCAATGCCACAAGCGGGATCGTCGACGCTACTCTCAACTGGTGGGGCGCCAACAGCGGACCCTTCCATTCGGAACTCAATCCTCAGGGAACAGGTGACCCGGTCAGCGACAGGGTGTTGTTTGAACCCTGGTTGGTGCGGCCACCTACGGCTGTGCTCGACTGTCAGTTGACTGCAATCTCGCTGGTGGATTATCAATTTGCTGCCGAGACCAGCGGTAAGACGAGAGTGACCACAACGATAGAGCTTCAGGGCATGCTGACTCTGGAATATGACACAGAAGTGGAGACGCAGCCCTTTGAACATCAATTTACCAAAACTTTTTTGCTGCCAGGTATCCCTGATACCGGCCAACGTGAACTCCATCTTCTTTCCCGGGGCGAGTGTGTAGCGGAACTGGAGGACGGAACAGTGCTGGTCACGGCGCTATTGCACCTCTTGTTCAGCGTCCAGACGCCTGTCCAACTGCTGGTTCCGTCCTATGGCTTCTGTCCGGTGCCTGCCGTTTGCGGTGAAAACAACCCAGCGGTGCAGCAAGCAAAGCTCCGGGCTGAAGCGGTGTACACCGATTTAATCCTTGCCCGTTGCCGGCAAGCGGACTGTGTTGAGTTCGCCGTTGAGCCGGCATAACGCGTCCAATCAATCAACAACCAGCGCCTGTTGGCCAGCGTATTCTACGCCGGCACAGGCGCTGAACTCACATAATTGAATTATTTATCTGCCGAGAGTTTGCCAATTGGCAGCACATCCCTAAAATAAAACCCGCCCCAAAGATGGGGCGGGCAAGGGAGAGGGGAAGCGTTAGTTGATTTCAATTTCTTTGGACTCTGGTTGCGCTTGTTCCGGTTTTGGCACCGTGAGCCTCAGCAGACCATTTTCAAACTTGGCTGCAATTTTTTCCGCATCCAGATCCTCGACGATGAATGTTCTGCATACCTGGTTTACGCTCCGTTCCCGGCGGATATAATTCTCCGCATTTTCTTCAGTGGCTTGGTTGCGTTCCGCCGAAATCGTCAATTGATTGTCATTGACCTGAACTTTGATTTCATCCTTTTCGAAGCCTGGTAATTCTGCTTCGATGACTAGATTCCCATCTTCCTCGAAGATGTCAGCCTTAATTGATGCCAGACGGTTGCTGAAAAAATCATCGTTTAGGAAATCGCGGAACCAGGAACGGGGAAACAGGCGGTTGCGATTATAAACTACTGGTTCAAACATAAGCTGCACCTCCTTAAATGTGAGATATCTATATACATCAGGCCGGTGAATTGGCCTGTTGTCGTTTGTTTAACTAAATTATAAACCTAAGGTCAGTATTGGTCAAAGTCAATAAAGGTAAATATCCGACTAAAATGCTAGGTTTTGGGCTATTTTTCAATGATTTTCGCTTCCATACGTAATTATGCATAATTTCCCAATTAGTTTCTCGGAGTGTATAAGCGTTTAAAACAGGGTGAAAGCTAAGGAAAGAATAGCGTAAAGGAAGTGAGTAAATGTCCAAGGTACTGTGTATAACTGCCAACCCCCGACCGAAGGAAAAATCCTTTTCCCTAAAGCTGGCTGAGGCCTTTATGGATGAATACCGGCAATTATCTAAAGACGACAGAATCAGCAATCTCGATGTATATAGCGATGATATTCCCCTCTTAGATCGAGATGTTCTGGACTGTTGGGATCGCCTGCACGGCGGTTGTTCTATCAGGGATTTAGATTCCCAAGGGCAGCAGAAGTTAAAGCGAATTGACGAGCTGGTGGATCAGTTCATCGAAGCAGATAAATATGTCTTTGTTTCACCCCTGTGGAATCTCTCGATTCCGCCGATGCTCAAGGCATACATTGACACTGTCTGCATCGCCGGCAAGACCTTCGAGTATACGGCCGAGGGGCCACGGGGGCTGTTGCAGGGCAAAAACGCAATCCATATCCAGGCCCGGGGCGGAATTTACAGCGAGGGGCCGATGAGCGAGTTTGAGCTGGGCGACCGGTATTTACGGTCAATTCTTGCGTTTATGGGTGTAACCGAAATTCAGTCGCTTGTTGTTGAAGGGATGTTCCAACACCCTGAACGCGCTGATGAGTATCTAGAAGAAGCCAAAGGGAAGTGCCGTCTGGCTGCAGAGATGCTGATGCGGGGAGGCAGTGTTCGCCCCGGTGGGCGCAGTGTTGAGCGTCCGGGACAGCATATCCACGGATAAAAAATACCCGGCCGTTTGGCCGGGCGCACTAAGAGGGTATATGGTTTAGGCTAAAATGCCTTCGAGATTTTCGATAAATTCGATGTGTTTTTCGGGGTCGGTGGTGGCTTCATTATCCACGGCCCCGAATTTGCTGTACATCTCGCCCACCTGGGTGACAGATAATCCACGATCCAACCAGGGGTAGAGAATCTCGTCTTCTTTGCGGATATGCTCGCTGAGCAGTTCCCGGTAGGCCAGAAGATGAGTGGTGGCCTTAGCGGCGTCCCGGTCGGCAATTGCCGTCAGTACTTCCTGCACATGGCCGCGGCCGATTTCATGCTCTTCATGCATCGCCTGGATGATCTCTGAATCTTGGTCGGCATAGCCGAAGAGAATATCTTCTTCCTTTGCGTGGTGGTATCGATCGGCGTATTCGCGAATCAGGGCCACTCCCTGCTCAACCCAGCCCCAGGCTTCATCGGGCCGCGTCTCTAGAGCATCAGTTACCGCAGGAATTAGGGCTAGCCAGCGCTTGATTACAGTATGCTCATCCACCAACATCTGCACCGGCGGTGAATAGGTGAGTTCCCGATTTTCATCTTCCGGCGCGCCGGAAAGCTCAGGTTTTTGCACATCACGGTCGGGATAAATGGCCTTTTCTATTTGATACATCAGTTCCGCCTCAGTATTGGGGCCCAGGTTGTGGATGCCGACTACATCCCTAAGCAGGCAGGTGCCAATTACGCAATTGGTGCAGCCGACGCCAAAATCATCGAGAATTGTCCCGACTTCCGGATAATCATCGATTACCGCCTTGACGCCTCTGTTCAAATGTTTATCCACAGCACACGCCTCCTTAGAGCCACTGGTCTTTTAGGATTTCCCCTTCCAGGGAAACAACCATTACCTTTACAGGCACCTTCCGCTCTGCCTGTTCCAGCGCCCGCTGGGCAATCTGGACCAAACCGGAACAGCAGGGAACCTGCATAACCATGACAGTTAGTGTATTGATCTGTGCGCTATCAATCAGGGCCGCGATTTTTTCGATATATACATCCAGATTAGAATCCAGTTTCGGGCAGGCAATTGCCAAGCTCTTGCCCTTGAGATGTTCTTTGTGGAAATCGCCCATGGCATAAGCCACACAGTCGGCGCTCAGCAAGACATCAGCCTCCTGGAAGTATGGCGCTTCCGGCGAAACCAGATGCAGCTGCACCGGCCATTGCCGCAATTGGCTGGGACGGACACCACTTTCATCGCCTTTGCCGGGCTTATCTCCGAAATTCATTGCTTGCGAACCGGGACAACCGGAAAAATTGCTCATTGAAAATTCCCCCTCAGTTTTTTCTAAGTCAATAATACCAAGTAAAATAGTCGGGATTCAGTGACAGATATCACAGTAATTTTTTTTTGCACTGATATTACCCAAAAAGTTTAGTATAATTGAAAGAAAGATATTAGAGAGGAGATTCGTCTGATGAAGTGTGGAATTATTGGCCTCGGGGATATCGCGCAAAAGGCGTATCTGCCGGTGATTACCCGCATGCCCGGGCTTGAACTGGTGTTATGCACCCGCAAGCAAGAGACACGGGAGCGGATTGGCCGTGAATATCGCATCGCCAATCAGGTTGCGGATATTGATGCCTTGCTCGACACCGGTATCGAAGCGGCCTTTGTGCACACGGCCACCGAAGCCCATTACCCTATTGTTCGCACGCTGCTGGAACACGGTGTTCATGTCTATGTCGACAAACCTCTGGCCTATACATACCAGGAATGTGAGGAACTGGTCGAGCTCGCAGAAGCGCGGGGAAAAATCTTGATGGTGGGATTTAACCGCCGCTTTGCGCCAATGGTTGCCGATATGAAGAAGATTCACAACCGGACTTCGGTGATAATCCAAAAGAACCGGCCCAATCATCCAGCCTCGGTGCGCCATGTCGTATATGACGATTTTGTCCACGTTCTCGACACCGTCCGCTTTCTCTGTCCCGGTCCGGTGAAGACCTGGTCGTTTGATGGCCGGGTGGAGGAGGGTAATCTCAAACACGTGTTGGCGAAGCTCTCCGGCGACGGCTTTATCTGTGTAGCCAGTATGGGCCGGGATTTCGGCGTCAACGAAGAAATCATTGAGGTCACCTCTCCCGGTAATAAGTGGCGGATCGAAGGACTGACTAAAACTATCCATAATACTGCCAATCAGGAGCAGGTTCATAACTTCGGGGACTGGACACCGGTCCTCTTCCGCCGGGGTTTCAACTCTATCTTGGAACATTTCCTCGCCTCGGTCGCAGCCGGAAACACTCCCAATCCCTCGGCCCGCGACTCCCTAATCACCCACAAAATCTGCGAACAGATAGTCAATAGTTTGGAGTAACCATCAGCCACCGGGTTTCACCGGTGGCTGATTCATAAAGGAAAACAAACGTGGTCGTCGAATATTTTAGATATCCGAAATATTTCTTAGGAGTGTGGTCTATGGTCAGCGAAAATTTTAGCGCCGAGATAGCCGGCAGGCAGATTTGGCGTTATGCAGAAAAAATTGCCCAGCATAACCGAATTCAAGGTTCTCCGGGCTATCGGCAGGCTGCAGAGGAAATTGTCTCTGTTCTCCAGGCCGAGGGAGTAGAGGCCCAGATCCATACTTATCCGGCCCGACGGGGCGAGCGCATCCTCGCGCAACAGTCCTTCCAGGAGTGGCGCTGCCACTCCGGTGAACTCTGGCTGCTCTCGGAGGATGAACGCCAGCGGCGCCTGGCTCGCTACCAGGAGAGCGAAGTTTCGTTGGTGCAGCGTTCCGGGCCAACACCGCCGGTGCGGGCAGAAATGGTTGTTGTGAACGATGCCGAAGACCCGGCGAGTTACAAGGACCTCGACCTGAATGGGAAAATTGCACTGGTGCGGGGCGCGCCGATGAACATATATCCGTTGGCGGTGGAACAGGCAGGGGCGATTGGCCTCATCTTTGACAACCTCAATGACTACCCGCCTTTGCGCACTCGGGCAGACATGCCAGATGCTATTCAATATACTTCTTTCTGGTGGGTTGGGCCCCAGCGGCCGGTCTTTGGTTTTGCTGTTTCACCCCGGGTTGGTGAAGAATTGCGGGCCCGGGCAACCAGGGAAACGGTGATGCTGGAAGCCAGCGTCGAGGCCGAGTTGGTGGACGGTGAGTTTGAGAATGTTGAATATTTTATCCCCGGACGCCTGGACAAAGAAGTGTTGTTGGTGGCCCATCTCTGCCATCCCTACCCTGGCGCCTTAGACAATGCCTCGGGGCCGGCGGTGCTTATGGAAGTTATGCGGACTCTGCGTCGTATGCTGGACAGGGGTGATTTGCCCCAGCCGGAGCTGGGAATCCGGTTTTTGCTGGTGCCGGAAATGACCGGCACCTATGCCTGGTTTACAAATCCTGCCAATCGTGAACGGACGCTGGCGGCTCTGAACCTGGACATGGTGGGCGCAGACCAGAAACAGGGCGGCGGCCCCCTCTGTGTCGAGCAGCCTCCATTGTCCACGCCAACCTTTGCTGACCGCTTTGCCTACATGGCTCTGGACGATATTGCTAGGAATATCACAAATTTCAGCGGCACCGACCGCTACAGCACCTGTTATTATCGTCAGACCCGGTTTTCCGGGGGCAGCGACCACTATATTATCTCGGACCCTTCGCTGGGGATTCCCTGTCCGATGCTGATCCAGTGGCCGGATAAGAACTACCACACATCACTGGACCATCCAGTGAATCTGGACCCGAAGATGCTGGCCCTGGTGGCCCGGGTGACGGCGCTTTACGCCTGGGGCCTCGCTGCCGGCAGCGAAAAGCAGTGGCTGGAGTTCTTGCTTCGGGACCTGCCGACCCGGGTCAGCCATGTGGCCAAAATCATCGAATGGGCCCTGACCAAACCAGCCCTGGCCGGACGCTGGCAGCAAGTTTTGGATTTTTACACTGATGTTGAAGTAAAAGCGCTGGATAGTTTGGCTGCGTATGCCGAACTCCGGGAATTTACTAACTTGCCAGCAAAAATTCACTGGGCAAAAGTGCAGCTGAAAAACCAAAAACAAGCTCTGGCAGTCTGGTGTCAGGAACGGGCGGCCGTGAGCCCGGTTGTTGATGAAAGTCGGGAAGCACTGCCAGCTGACTGGGCTGACCGGGTATATGCCCGGGTTTACACCGGCCCGCTTAATTTCAATCTGGAACTTTTGAATTTGCCGGCAGCGGAACTAGTCGCGTGGAATCAGTTTGCAAAGAAAGCGCAAGTGCCCTCAGGTTACGACACATTTATTGAATACCGCTTGGATGGGGAAAGACCTCTACAACAGGTTCTGGAACTGGTGGAGTTGGAGACCGGCGCCTGGCATCCCGAATTTGTCCAGAAGTGGCTCGGCGTGGTCGAAAAATTAGGGCTGGTCAAGCGAATCCGCTGACCCGGCAAAAATCTCCGGGTGTGACCGGCGCCGGTTCGGGGAATAATTAGCGGCAAGGGGTGATTTTGGATGCGTAAGCTTTCACTTGTACTCTGTGTGTTTCTGATTGTTTTCAGCTTCGCCTGCTCCGGCAGCGATGTCGGCTCCTTTGGCCGCTTTGATTATATCTTTGTCGAGGACCGGGTTCCCGACCTGGAGTATGGATTTTCCGCTGTCGATATCGATGATTTCTTCGATGAGTATTTTCGCCAACTTGTGCGCACCAACCCGCAGTTTCTGTCTGTGTTGGGCGACGCAGCAGATTTGCCGCGGCGCGACGGTGAGCTGAACGATTATTCCTACGGCTATATGCAATGGCAGCTGGCCTTTGACCAGGCGGCCGCCCAAGTCTTGGCTGGATTTGCTGACCAAGCGCTCAGCGAGCAACAGCGCCTGAACAAGGCAATTATGGAAGCCTCATTGGCCACCGATGCTGAATTCATGTATCACGGCTATCTGGTCAATCAGCACAGCGGATTGCATACAAGTTTCCCGACATTTATGGAAAACGTTCACCAAATTGAGTCTGTTACCGATGCCGAGAATTATATCAGCCGTATCGAAGCTTTTCCGCAAGTCATGGAGCAATACATCACCGGCATAAAAATCCAGACCGACATGGGCATTATTCCACCGGACTATATAATCGAATCTGTTTTGGCGGCAATTGCAGATTTCATTGCCCATGAACCGGAGGATAATCCCTTGTTCATCGACTTTGCAGAAAAGATGCAACGGCTGGAGGATGCTCCAGTCTCTGTGCGGGATGGTCTTTACCGTCGCCTGGAGACAGAGATTGAGCAAAGCGTCTATCCCGCCTTTCAGCGGCTAGGCGCCTATATCCAAACCTTTCGGGGTCAGGGGGTTAGCCACGGTGTCTGGGAACTGCCAGATGGCGATCGTTACTACCAAGAGTTGGTGCGCTATTATACCACCACCGACCTAACTCCAGAGGAGATATTTGAGTTGGGGCAGGCGGAGGTGGAGCGCATACAGCGGGAGATACGGGCAGTGTTGATGCGCCTGGGCTATCCGGCGGCAGATATTCCTGCCGCTTTACAGGAGGTGGCTTGGGCAGGGGTCGTGGAAGATCAAGAGGAGATTTTGGCAATCTATCGGGAGATTCTTGCCGAAACCGAGGCGCTGCTTCCCGAACTGTTTGATACACTACCCGAGACCGCGGTGGAAATCCGTCCCATGCCTGATTACCGGTCGGTTTCCTACCCCAGCCACTATGTGATTCCCGCCCGGGACGGCAGCCGTCCGGGGGTGTTTAATGTCAATTTGCATGGCCCCCATTTCCGTTATCAAATGAAGAACCTCGCCTATCACGAGACTGTTCCTGGGCATCATTTGCAAATCGCCTTGCAGCGCGAACAGGCCGAGATTCCCTTGTTCCGCGATCTGTTCTCCTTCACTGCCTTCGAAGAGGGATGGGCGATGTATGCCGAGGGTCTACTCTTGGACGCAGGACTGGACGAGGATCTTGAGGCGAAGCTTGCCTGGTTGGAAGGACAGCTTACTGCTGCAGCACTGTTGGTGGTCGACACCGGCATTCACTACAAACAGTGGACCCGTCGCCAGGCCTTTGAATACCTATATGAGCTTACCGGCAGGCAATACGATGTGGACCGTTATATTGCCCGCCCCGGTCAGGTGCTCGCCTATTACATTGGAATGCTTAAGTTCCGCGAGCTCAGAGAATTAGCGGAGACCGAGCTTGGCTCCGCATTTGACATCCGAGAGTTTCACAACACTGTGCTGTTAAACGGCTCAATGCCTTTGTCAGTTCTGGAGGAGCAGGTTGAGAGGTACATCGAAGAAAGACGCATTGAACAAGATGCTGCCCTGCTTCCCGCCAGCTGAACACCGGGCCCTGCGCCCGGTTTTTGATATCTTTGAAAGAGCTACCTTTATTGAGGAGGAATAATTATGATTGAAATAATCGCCACCAGTCCGGAAGCAGCGCTGGCAATTCAGGCCGCCGGTGGCAACCGCATCGAACTCATTTCCGCTTGGTCCGAAGGAGGGTTGACTCCGTCCTATGGAATGATAAAACAAGTAGTCAACTTGGTGGATACTCCTGTCAATGTAATGATTCGGCCCCATTCCCGGTCCTTTGTATATAGTAATTATGAGTTGGCGGCAATGAAAGAAGATATCGTCATCGCCCGGGAAATGGGCGCCAACGGCGTTGTCTTGGGAACATTGACCTGGGACAAGCAAATTTGCATCCGCTCT
Source organism: Bacillota bacterium (assembly GCA_009711825.1). NCBI lineage: Bacteria > Bacillati > Bacillota > Bacillota bacterium. Next base: position 44,958 of record VEMY01000004.1, read on the forward strand.
CTGGAATATTTACTGGCTGCTTGCCAGAACCTGGACATAACATTCCACAAAGCGATTGATGAGGTAGAGGACCCGGTGGCTGCCGTTGCGCTCCTGTCCAATTATTCTCAGATCACCACCATACTTACAGGTGGGGGAACCGGCAGCATCCTGGACAATCTGGAAACTATCCGGGCGATGTCCGACGCGGCCGGAAAAATAGAGATTATGCCGGGAGGCGGGCTAACCGGCGGCAACCTTGGAGCAGTTCATGCCCAGGTCGGCGCCAGCTGGTACCATCTGGGCAGCGCTGTCCGGGAAGGCGGAATGAACGGAGAAATTAGTGAGTCTCGAATTAGACATATCAAGGCCGTTTTGGGTGTGTAGCATGACTAAGCTACAGGCTATCGAGTGTTTTTTATTGGATATGGACGGGACAATTTATCTCGGGGATGAATTAATTCCCGGCGCCAGAGAATTTATTACAACGCTGCGGGAGCGGGGAACAAATTATATTTTCTTGACCAATAATTCCTCCCGGGACCGGTCTGCGTATCTTTCTAAGCTGAACAAGCTGGGGGTTCCCGCTGAACCCCGCCAAGTGGTTACCTCTGGGGAGGCAACTGCCCTGTATTTGGACGAGCAGTGTCCAGGGGCAAAAGTGTATTTACTGGGCACCCCGCAACTGGCCAACGAGTTTAGCAAACGCGGGTTCAAACTGGTGACCAAAGATCAGTCCCCGGACTATGTAGTGCTTGGTTTCGACACCACTCTGACATACCAAAAACTGTGGGACGCCTGTGATTTGGTGCGGGCCGGCACCCCGTATATAGCAACCCATCCGGACTTTAATTGCCCCTTGCCCGGTGGCAAGTACATGCCCGATACCGGCGCTATGATAGCTTTTATCGAGGCGGCGACCGGCAAAAAACCCAAGGTGATTGGTAAGCCAAACCGGGAAATTGTCGATATTGTGCTTACGCGTGTCACTTGCCCCCGGGAGCAGGTGGCGGTTGTCGGCGACCGGCTATATACAGATATTGCCATGGGCCAGGCGGCAGAAATTACCTCGATACTGGTGCTGAGCGGCGAGGCTACGGCTACTGATTTATCTCGGTCTCCTCACCAACCGGACTTTGTCTTTCCGTCCATCGCCGAATTGGCGGCTGAATTGTCATAGTATCATCAGCCCTCCCTGGGGGCAGAAAAAATAGCCATTTATCTTGAAATTATTAAGGGTCCGTGCATGTTCTGTCATCGGACTGTGCTATGATATTTTCGTCATCACTTCAGGGGAGGAGAGTCAGAATGAACAATTATTTACAGCATTGGCAACAAGCTGTTGCCGACCTCAAACATATTTCCCAGGGGGTGCAGACGGCAAGTCAGGAAGATATCCAACTCCGAGACGACCTTATCCAGCAGATTGCTAAAATTCGGGATGACCTTAAATATGCCACCGGCAGCGATAAGGTCAGCCTGCTGCAGGAACTGGGCAGCCTCAATCAACGCTTGACCGAGGTTGAAACGAAGATTCGTGCCTCCAGGGAGGGCGCAGGAAATCCCTACTTTGCTAAGGTTACTTCCGATGAGGGGTTTTTCATCTCCAAGCATTTTACCGACCTGGACAGGAATGTCGTAAAATATACGGCCCCGATTGCCTCGCTCCGCTACCGGGAGATTGGTGAAAGCGCGGAAGTCAATGGCTTCCGGCATCAAGTTCGGGAGAAGCAACAGTTGGTAATCAAGGATGCCCGACTGATGGAGCTAACCCATCACGATACAAACGGGTCTTTTATCTGTGACGCTGAAAAGTATAAAGAACTGGTGGCCGAAGAACAGGCCCAGGATATCACCGTCGATAAAGATTCCTTGCAATTCCAGCAGCCGCAAACGGAAACAGACGAGAAAAAATATGTTCTGGGCGAGATTATCGCCAAGATGCGGGAAGAGCAGGATCTGGTGATGCGCGCCCCTGCCCGCGGTGTGACCTTGGTGAAAGGGGCGGCCGGTAGCGGCAAGACAAATATTGCCTTTCATCGGATTGTTTACCTGACCAGCGAATTTCCCGATGATTTCCGCCAGGACAATATTGCCGTGTTTTGTTTTAATGTCGCCCTTAAGCAATACCTGTCCAATATGTTGGAGGAATTGAACATCCCGGGCGTTCAGGTCCACAGCTTGGATGATTGGCTGTTCAACACTGTCCGGTATGTAACGAATATTGACAGCATCAATTATAAAGAAGATCATGACTTGCGGTTCGCCAGGACAAGGGCAGCGATGCTACCGGTATTGGAAAAGTTCTACACCGAAAATAAGCGTCGGTTGCTGGACTTGGTGGACTTTGACCCGATGATGGACGAGCTTGCCATCGACGGCCTGAAGATCCTCAACCAGCTCTACGTATACCAGCCCTTTATCCAACATCTTAAACTAAGAGATGATTTTGGTCGCGGTAAGTATGTCAAGACTGCCCGGATTGAGGCCTCGGATCTTTACATCCTTGCCTGGATGGTTTACCGACTTTCCGAAGAAGTGGGCGCCAATTGTTTTGGCTATTATGACCACATCGTTGTCGATGAAGTCCAGGATTTCATGCCAGTGCAAATGGCCCTAATCAATCAGTTGCATAAGAACTCCATGACCATTGTCGGCGACGTCACCCAGAAAATCTATCAGTATGGAGTTGATTCCTGGCAGGAATTTGATCTCAAGATTGACCGCACTCACGAGCTGACTATGTGTCATCGTTCGACATTGGAGACGATTTTATTCGCCAACGATATGCTACACCCGTCCGGCGATCAGGTTAAATCCACAACCGTTGGCCGCCGCGGTCTCAAGCCCGTGGTCAGCTGTGGCCGCAGCCGCACCGACGCCCTCAAAAAGGCAGTTTCCTTTGTCCAGGAAATAAAAGATCGCGAACCGGAAGCTTCGTTGGCCGTGCTCAGCTATCGGAATTTTGACCTCAACTGGATTGACAAGACTTTATCTGAAGCGGGCATTGATTCCTATATTGCCTCGAGAAGGGACTGGGAGTTTTCGCCCAAAGTGGCTGTCACCACTTACCACCAGGTTAAAGGGCTGGAATTTGATTATGTTGTGGTCTTGGGGCTCAACGACTATGAGCAGCTGGAGGCGGCTAACCGCGAGCAGGTTGTCTACACCGTGGTGACCAGGGCCCAGAAACAAGTATTTATCGGCTATGTCAAAAAATTGCCTGAAATGTTGAAATCCGTGGACACGGACCTGTATCAGCATGTAAAATAAGCGAACCCGGTCGGATTCCGACCGGGTTTATTTATGCCCAGCAGGAGTTCGCAAAGCTTGTATTGAATATATACAGGTGGACAGTCTTTGGGGTGGTTCTAATAGTATCAATCTTGGAGTGATGTAAATGCTTAGGGGAGTAATAGTCGAGGATAACGAATACTTTCGCACTAAATTGCTACAGATAATCCATTCCTTTGGTGGCATCGATATTGAGTATTGCATTGACAGCGGTGAAGAACTGCTAGAGATACTCAAGCAAGAAGACATTAATCTTGTATTCCTCGATATAGGTTTGACCGGAATGTCGGGAATAGAGACTGCAAAACTTGTGCGTGCCGACTATCCGAACATAGAAATTATCTTTGTTACATCCCATGAAGAATATGTCAGAGACGCGATTCAGCTCTACGCCGCAGATTATATAACCAAACCGCTAAATATTGCTCGGTTGAAGAAAACACTTGAGCGCCTCAAGAATAGATATCTTTCTAACGAAAAGGTTATACAATTTCGTTCTGGCTACAAAACCAAGCTAGTCAAAGAAAGTGAGATTTACATGGCGGAAGCCTTTGATGATAAATCCAAGATATACACCGATAAGCGTATATTTGAAGCCAATTATACCTTGAAGGAATTAGAGGCCTTGTTGGACAGAGACATTTTTGTCAGGACAAGTCGTTCTTATCTGGTCAATGTGCAGAAGGTGAGCTTTATAAAAACTTGTTCACGTAAGTCCTTTGTGGTTCACTTCCACGGGAGCGACTATATCGCTTATTTAACCAAGACTTATTACCAAGAATTCCGGCGTAGAGTGAAGGAAACCAATCAAACTGAATTTGAAGGAGAGGGACAATGATATTTCAAATGATTCTTTTTTCTGTCCCAGAGGCAATGATAGTCACTTGGTTGGTGTATGTTCTGTCAGGGGCCAAGGTGGATCTTAAGAGAATTTTGCTAATTGGCGTGTTGGTTGGGGTTTGTCTTGTACTTATTCGTCCTCTAATAGACGTGTATTTGTTAAATGTAATAATTTATGGCTTTGCTTTAGTACTGATGTTAAGTCTTTTTAAAGTTGCAAGCTTTTGGGAGCGTTTAACTTCTGTGGCATTGTCTATGTCAATATACATAGTTACGGAGTTCTTAAATATAACCATTATTAGCTCAATACTGCAAGTTGACCCTTTGACTGTCATGGTTGACAATATCTTTACACGTTTCTTATGGTTCTTACCTCAGATAATTATTGTCTCGCTAGTTGCGTTGATACTCCAAAAGAAAAAGATAACTTTGTTTGATCATAAAGACAAGTGGGAATAACCTATGTCTAAGAATTATTATCTTTCCGCGATAATAATGTTTGCCGTGCAGCTTATTCTTCTTGCCATGTTGATTAACAACATGTTGATGGGACGCTTTGATTTTTTTCAGCCTTTTAAGGGCGAAATGATTGAGCTTTTTGTTGGCATTGCGGTGTTTGGTCTCAATATTGGTGCGATATTCATTATTAGAAACCTATATACCAGTAGTATTAGGTCTCAACGCTTTAAGATTGACATGCTGAAATTCAAACACATTGAGGAGCAAAATCGTATTTACCGTCAACACCGGCATGATCTAAACAATCATTTAAGTATTATATCTGGATTGGCTGAGTTGGGTGAACTTGAACGTTTGAGAAACTATCTGTCCTCTTATGTTGCTGCTTTTAATAGGAGTATTGTAACTGTCGACACTGGTTTGCAAGAACTAGATGTTCTTATATACACAAAAATTTCTGAAGCAACCACAAAAGGGGTAGACGTCAGCTTTTCTTGTCATTCAACCGTTACTTGTTGCCAGAAATACATTATTAGTTTGATAACAATTCTTTCTAACGCACTGGATAATGCTATTGAAGCATGTGAAAAGACATCTGAGAAAGAATTGGACATTAAAATTAAGGTCGACCCGGTGGATTATACATTTATTATTTCCAACACTTATGATAGGTCGATTGACCTAGAGAAAAAATTAGCTATAGAAGGTTACTCTTCAAAAGGTAATAGACGAGGGGAAGGTTTGTCAATTATCAAAAAAACTGTAAATTATTTTGAAGGCGAGTACCAAATTAAAACAGATAACGGTTGGTTCTTTTTGGTTATTGAACTGCCTAAACATCGTCTGGAGGAGTGTATATGATAAATATTGAATACATCGCCAACAAGATTACTCAGAAATTATATGCTGATTACGATATGGATGCGGTTGAAAAAGCGAAAATTGAATATGGGTTCAGCATAAGTTTCGGGGTAGCAATTGAGCTTACACTGGCGCTGCTTATCTCACTGCTATTGGGAACTGTGGCTATTACCCTTTTGATGATGATTTCAGCTTTGGTTTTAAGGATGAATACTGGCGGTGCGCATTGTAGCAGTTATGACCGTTGTCTGATCTTTACTCTCTTGACTTTTATACCACTTTCAGCGCTCTTAAATTTCATTCTTACAACACAGACACCAGAGATTGTGTTAATCATTTCAGTATGTTTTTTTGCTGCAGCTTGTATTTTTCTGCTGGGAGTTAAGAAGAAAATGACGATGTACATATTGCTATATGCAGTAGTTACAACTGTGGCTGCCAATTTTTTTGATAATATGTTTTTGACAAATATGATGCTGGCTACTGCGAGTGGTATGTTAGTCCAAGCCTTCATGGCGACAAAACCGGGGGATGTAGTTGTCAATATTGCTGACAAGTTTATGAAAATTATTCATATTTGAGCTATAATTCTTCAACACCGCCGTATTAACGAGCGGTTTTTTTGTTCTTTTATGTGGTAAATCTTGCCATAAAGTGAGGCGAAATATGTCGAATTATGTCAAAAAGTGCACTTTCACCGGGAAAATATACACTTTCACCGGAAGTTCAACATTTTTCCTGTTCAAGATGATAAAATAAATTACAAATCAACAGGGGGGTGAATTAGGTGAGGAACATAACCAGAGGTATTGGTGCATTGATGGTTTTTGTTGCTACGCTGGGTGTTGTATCCCCGATGTGTATGGGTTGGTTCTACAGCCCCAAGAAGCCTGACATTCTCAACTAGTTTTCTATCGCAGATCTGGCCAAGTTATGGGTGACTTCGGCAGATTTGACGGACAAAAGTCCGGGTAATGGGATTGGGTAAGCAAGTGTCCGGGTAAGGGTTAATGATTTATATGTTCGACTTGTGTTTTGTTCCCATAGATGTGGTCTCTGCCGCAGGCAGTGGCCTTTTTCTTTTTTAGCTGGTTATTTGGTTGGATTGACAACAGCCATTTTGGTTGTTGGAGTGCCACCGGTGACTATATATAATTTAAGTAACCTGTAAAGGGAGGGAAACCAATGAGTGTCAATAAGCGTTTAGAAGCACTGGGTATTGTATTGCCTAAGCCCCTGGGGGCAGGCGCCTTATATACACCTGTAAAGCAGAGTGGAACCACTCTCTATGTTTCGGGGCAAATTCCTTTGGTTGATGGCAAGCCTGCCTATACCGGCAAGGTTGGCAACGAGCGTACGCTGGAAGAAGCGCAGCAGGCGGCCCGCATTTGTATCTATAATATGTTGTCGGCTGTTCAGGATTACGTAAAAGACCTGGACAAGGTAAAGGGTGTCCTAAAAATCTTCGGCCTGGTCCAAAGCGACAATGGTTTTGACAAGCAACACCTTGTAATCAATGTCGCTTCCCAAATCCTGATTGACGTGTTTGGCGACGAGGGCTGGCACGCCCGGTCAGCCGTAGGCACTAATCAACTGCCAATGAACGTTACAGTTGAGATTGAGGGGATTTTCGAGTTAAAGTAACAGCTTGTTGCCTCCTCTGTATTACCCATACAAAACCGGCCGCTGCTTGCAGTGGCCGGTTTCATTTAGGTCTGAACTCTCGTAATTGCCTGGCCGTGGCCAAAATGAAGTGCCCGGGCGTAACTTCCACCCATTTGGGTGGCTTTCTATCTCGCCGGTCTTCCACGGGTTTGTAAGTGAGCAGTTGCCGCTTTCGCTCCCGCCGCGGGTCAGGGAGGGGGATAGCCGAGAGCAGGGCCCGAGTATATGGGTGAAGGGGGGACCTAAACAGCACCTCGGTAGGGGCCAGCTCCACCAGCTGGCCCTGATGGATTACTGCCACCCGATCCGCAATCTGCCTGACTACCGCCAGGTCATGGGCAATAAACAGATATGTGAGGTTGCGTTCTCGCTTGAGCCGGTCCAGGAGGTTAAGCACTTGCGCCCGTATTGATACATCCAAGGCAGAGATTGGTTCATCGGCGATAATTAACTCCGGTTCCATGACCAGCGCCCGGGCAATGCCAATTCTCTGTCGCTGCCCACCGGAGAATTCATGGGGGAAGCGGTCGGCAAATTCGGGCAACAGGCCGACTTCGCTGAGCGCCTGGTGAACTTTGAACAGCCGTTCCGAATCGCTGCGATAGTTCCTGATATTCAACATACCCTCAGAGACAATGTACTCCACCTTGGCCCGTTCATTTAGTGAAGACATTGGGTCCTGAAAAATCATTTGTATCTTCTTAGTCAGTTCCCGTGCCCTTTTTCTGCCGATGCGCCCATTAATTCTGCTGCCCCGGTAAAGAATTTTTCCACTCTTGACTTTAACCAGTCGTACAATCGCCCTGCCAATTGTTGTTTTGCCAGAACCGGACTCCCCTACCAGGGCCAATGTCTCACCACGCTGAATCTCGAAGCTGACATTGTCCACGGCCCGCTGGCGTTTGCGTCCGCTGCCATACTCAATTGTCAGATTGCGGACGCTTAGTAAGTTAGCACTCATCGGCCTGCACCTTTGTTTTGTGCCAGCTCCCGCAGGGGACGGGGTAATTCCAGCGTTGGCGCCCGGGGATCTAGCAACCAGGTCTTGGCTTTATGGGTGCTGCTGACCCGGAACCAGGGCGGCCGCTGAACAAAGTCGATGCGTAACGGTCGGGGGTTACGGGGCGCAAAAGCATCGCCCTTTATCTCCTCAAACAAACTGGGCGGCGCTCCCTTAATCGCATACAGGGGCTTACCCTGTTCTTTCAGTTGGGGCAGGGCAAGAAGCAAATTAATCGTGTATGGATGTCTGGGATTGTAAAAAACTTCCTCGGTCAACCCCACCTCGATGACCTCTCCGGCATACATAACCGCTACCCGATCAGCAATCCGCGCCACCACTCCGAGATCATGGGTAATAAAGATAACAGTCAGCTTGTATTGCTGCTGAAGCTGGGCAAGTAGTTCAAGGAGCTGCGCTTGGACTGTTACGTCCAGGGCTGTGGTCGGTTCATCGCAAATTAGGATACGGGGGCGGCTGGCGATGGCAATTGCAAACACGACTCGCTGGCGCAGGCCGCCGGAGAGTTCAAACGGATATTGGTGGTAGCGTGTCTCAGGATTGGGGATTTGCACGCTGGACAGGATATCCAGCACGGCCCGTCTCGCCGCGTTCCCCCGGAGTCCTTGATGCAACTCCACCGCTTCCTGAATTTGATGGCCCACGGTCTTTAAGGGGTTGAGGGCTGTCATTGGGTCCTGGAACACCATCGCGATCTGTTTGCCACGGATTTGCAGCCACTGGCGCTCCTTGCGGAAGCGGGCCAGATTGAATTGTTTATATAGAATGCTGCCACCTGCCGTCCAGCCGTTCTCATCCAAGAGACCGGTGAGTGATTTAACAAGCACAGATTTCCCCGACCCGGACTCCCCGACAATACAGAGGCATTCCCCCTGGTAGACATCGAGACTTGCCTCCCGCAGGGCGGTAAGGATTCTGCCCCGTACGCGGAACTTCACCACCAGGTCGCTTATGGTGAGGATCTTTGGTTTTACCGCATATGTCGCTCGCAGTTGCTGAATAGACATAATCGCACCCCCAGCTTGCTGTTAGATGTCTATGCTCTTTTTTATCCTATTCCTTAATTGGCTGGGGAGAACTTCTTCCTGTGGGCTTTGCTTGTTAGATAGTTTAGAAGATGCTATATTAAATGCAAATATTGGGTAAAGGGAGAGGGAAATGGGTATTTTCCGTCAGACGGGAAGGGTAATCGGCATATTGTTTATTTGGGTAATTATCGCCACTGTTGGCTGCCAGTCAGAAACCGCTGCGCCTGAACAGGATGCGCTACAGCCTTGGAGTAATCAGTATTATTTTGATTTTGAGCCTGGTCAGGAATTCAGTTTTAATCTAAAGGAGAATTCATCCCGTGGCTCATACGAGGGATGGTTTACCCTGACAATTCTTGAGGAAGCGGAAGAGCTGTATACCTATGAGTATTCGATGATGTGGGACGAAGACGAATCTATCTCAGGGACCGTGACTTGTGCACCCATCGATTCATTTGGACAATTGATGGTTTCCTTTATGCGTGCCGATAGTGAGGCGGTGCCAGCGGTGGAAAATACCATCATGAATGACGATTTTATGCTGGCAACATTTTTGCCTTGGGAAGCAGGGGAAAAGTGGTCTGATACCAGTGACTATGGCACTTATGTTTATGAAGTAACCGGCCCAGATAAATTTGCTGGTGTGAGTGGCCTCAGTGTGCAATTAAGTATTGATGATGTGTTGCAGTTTAAAGCCACTCTTGCTGCTGAGGTACCATTGCCGCTTTATATTTATCACAGGGATAGAATTGGAGAATACGAAGCGATACTTGCAGAGTATAATCATTAGCAGCACCAATGATAATCTGTCGCCATACAATCAAAACCATGAAAAACGGAGTTGGGGCTTACGCTCACGCAGCATCCTCCATACAGCAAAACCCTGAGTAATTGCACTCAGGGCTTTTTTCTAAACATGGTTGCGCGGGTCAGATGCGTCGGCAAAGGCATTGCCCAGGACATAAAAGGAAATGGTAATCAGTGAGACAATCGCTGCCGGAAAGAAAAGCTGGTAGCGGAGAGCAGGACTCATCATGAAAATCCGGCCTTCATTGATCAGGTTGCCCAGGGATGGGATGCTCACTGGTAGTCCCAGGCCGATGTAAGTGAGGAAAACCTCGCCGCCGATGGCCGCCGGAATTGCCAGGGCCATGCGCATCATCAGCACCGACACCAGATAGGGCAGCAAATTCCGGGTGATGATCCGCCGGGTTGGTGTGCCCAGGCAGCGGGAGGCGAGATTATATTCTCGATCCCGGAGAATCACTACCATGTTCCGGGTTAGTCGGGCCATGCCCAGCCAGCCGGTGATGCACATGGCGAAAATCAGGGTGAAGAGGCCTGGGCGCATTATATACGCCAAGAGCACAAGGACAATCGTCGTCGGGATGTTATTCCATACATTGTAGAGCTCGGTAAACAGCCGGTCCAGGCGCCGGGCATATCCCCAGATTGAGCCAACAACAATTCCCACCACGGCCTCAAACAGCCCAACGCTGACTCCGATGAACAGAGATGTCCGCGTGCCGCTCCACAGGCGCGCCCACAAGTCTTGGCCGATAGCGTTGGTGCCCATGATGAACTCGCCCCCCGGGGGCTGGTTGCGCAGTTGCAGCCCGGTCTCAGGGTGAACATGAATCTCCGTTGGCGCATTTTGGTTGGGAAGCAGGGGTTGGATGATAGTGAATAAGACGAGGGCTGAGACCAAGAGCAGCAACAATACTGCTGTCCGGTTCCGCAAGAACACATGCCAGGTGGACTGCCAGTATGAATAGCTAACAGAACCGCTTCGTTCACTGGCCTCTGACTGGTGCTGGACGAAGGTAAATAGGGCGCGGTCCTGCTTCATTGATTGTCACCGCCTTTGCCGTCCAGTTGGATGCGAGGGTCAAAGAGGGCCATCAGCACATCGCCCAGGAACAGGCCGAATATGCTCAGTCCAGCGTAAATCAGCACCAGGGTTTGAACCAGCGGCGTATCCTGGGCCTTGATTGCATTCACCAGAAGCCCCCCCATGCCGGGAATCGAATAGAGGGATTCAATGTACAGCGAGCCCCCGATTACAAGCAGAATCGACATTGGCAAGTACTGGGCCATGGGCACAAACGCGTTGCGGAGCACATGTTTGACCATTATCTTCCCGGAAGAAAAGCCCTTGGCCCGGGCCAGGCGGATATAGTCTTTGCTCAATTCATCAACCATATATCGCCGCATCCACAGGGCATAGCCGGCGGTGCTGCCCAGGGCCATGGAAAACACAGGCAGAATCCAACTTGCCGGTCGGCTCACATCAAAGAGCACCGGGACATTAATCCATTCGGTGGCGTAGAGCTGAAGAAACAAATAGTAAACCGCTGCCGGCACCGCGTTAATTACCACGATATATGTAGTTCCCACCTTGTCCCAGATGCCACCTTTGAAGCGTACCATCAGCACTGCCAGGGAGATTCCGGCCAGCACCGAGATCATCACTGAAACAAGACCCAGGGCCAGTGAGTAGGGGATTTTCGGCCCAATGATATCCCGCACCGGGACCTGGGGGCGGTAGAGGGTGGATGTACCCAGGTCACCCTGCAGCAGTCCGGCGAAAAAGTTACGCAACTGGACTGGAAGCGGGTCCAAAAGCCCCGCCGAATCGAGAATCGCCTGTTGTTGCGCCGGGTCAAGCTTTTCGAAGTCAGGGCCAAGAAAACCCTCCACCGGCATCAGGCGCAGCAGACAAAAGACAATTGTCACCACAATAAAAAGAGTTGCCAATGACATCAGCAACCGCTTGAGAACATAGCTGAGCATGGCCATCCCCCCAATGTCCGTGTCTTTTCATATTCTATTAATAAAAACATCCGGGAAGAACCCGGATGCGAGAGTCAATCATGTTGGTTTTTCTTTCTTGTCAGGGAGATTCCCCCGAAACCGCCAAGGATGGCAATGTAGAACCCAAAATCGTACCACCATCCCGTGTTATTGACCTCATACACACGGACCAGTGGATTAAAAAGCTGCACAATCAGAGAAAGGGGAGCAATCCAGCCGTGCCATACACCCCAGAAAAAGCCGGCGGGTTTTTCTGCATAGCCCGCGTTGCCGGGCATACACCCGCTTATAACTAACATCATGCCAAAGAGCAGGGCAATTATCAAGGATTTCTTAATCACTTCAGCACCTCCCAGTCTGGTATGTATTACTATTCGAACTGGGGGGCGTTAAATCCTTTTGTTGCTAGAAATCAGTAATTATTCAGCTTGTAATGCCCGTTTGCGTTCTTCTTCCCATTTGGCCAACTGTTCCTGATATTCATCCATCCCCATCGGTTTTGGGAGAATGCGCCGACCTTTGAACCGATCCGAGGCAACACCAAAGGGCGAGTGGGCCGTTTCAAAAGGATCCAGCCACGAGGCGATATAACCGCCGCCTCCCCGGCCATAGGGTATGACAAACGCGTTGTCAATCAGGTAGGCCTCGGCATTGGCAAAGAGCTCGTAGCGTCTGTACATATTTTTTGTTTCCGTCTTTGCCGCCATTACCATGCGCTCATAAACGGTGTACAGAGTTTCTCCCCACGGGGTGGTTTCAGTGATTTTTTCTGGGAAATTAAAACTGGCGCCACGTATAAACGGATCGGTATAGGTCTCGGGGTCTGCATAATCCGGGCCCCAGTTCAGCTCCTGAAGCGAATATTTGCCGGCGCTGCGGGTATTGCTCAAAAAGCCCGTGGGTGGGTGGGGATCAAGCACAATATTAATGTAATCCCGCCCAAGTAAGCGTTCCAATTGTTGCTCTACCACCTGCGCACGCTGGATCCAATCATAACTGCCGGTGCTGTATGGCATCACTACTTGCACGGGGAAGTCAACGACGCCTGCCAATTGCTCCATTGCCTTCTCTCGATGCAGGCGGGCCAAATCTGGAGCAAAGGAATCGGTTTCGGCAATCTGGGCCAGATTGCCCATGCTGGTGTAATCGACACCATGGGCCGCGATAAAATCCTCTGGAGTGATTGTATTATGAATCTTGTTCTCCGGATGGTAGGGATCGCTGGTCATCATTGCAGCAGTCCGGTCCAGGGCATGAAAGATTGACTTGCGGAAATGAACATTGTTCACGGCCTTTCGCCAATTTTCCGGACCAAAACGTTCATCATACTGGGGGTCAAAATTAAACGCGTAAAACACCGAGTAGAAGCCCGGGCGCCCGGGGCGCACCAGATTGCGCTTTTCCGGGTCCCGCATCCACTCATCCAGGTACATGGAGGGTATGTGGGTGAAGGAAATCTCGCCGCGTAGAAACAGCTCCGGCGCCAGAGCCGCTGCTTCCGCATTATATTGGGCATGGATCCGCTCAATAAACACATTATCCCTATCCCAGTAATTTTCGTTTTTCTCCAGCACTTTCCGGGACTGATGGTCAAAAACTGTCATTATGTAGGCCCCGTTATACAGCAGATGTTTGTTATCGGTGCCAAAGCGTTCCCCGGTCTCCATCAGGAAATCGCCGTTGGCGGGGTAAAAGCAGACATAATTCAGCATCGACAAAAAGTAGGGCACCGGTTGGGAGAGCGTATACTCTAAGGTGTAACGATCCACTGCACGTACACCGACCTGGGAAAAGTCCTCAAGCTCACCACTGTAATAGTCTTCAGCATGCCTGATGACCCGGTAGGCGATATTGGCGGTCTTCGAATTATTTTCCGGCGTAAGGATATAGCGCATGGCGTCGACAAAATCCTGGGCCACAACCTCGGCATAAGGCTCACCGTCCCAGGTATACCACCAGACTCCTTCCCGGAGATGGAATGTCCAGGTCAGCCCGTCATCCGAGACTTCCCAGTCGGTGGCCAACGCTGGTTGCACCCGGCCGTATTTGTCGTATTCAATCAGCGAATCAACCATATTAGCCGCCAAAGTGATTTCGTGGCCAGAAGCCGTGGTCAAATAATTGAGGGTGGAAACCTCGCCGGAATAAACCATGTGAAAGCTGGTGGGATCATGGCCCTCGATACCACAAGCGGAAAGCAGGAATACGATTAGTATAATGAGTCGAAGTTTGCGCATAGATGACCTCCTAAACAGTTCTCCTATTAGCATTTCCTCTAAACACTGCTGGCACACATGGAGCAATTTGTTATGAACATTGCAGTTAATTGTCTCCAGATTGCGGAGTACATCGATACAACAATCGCCCATTTAACGAGGATGTTTTATTATTCCGCCCAGATATTGCACAACGATTACTATAAATAGGTGTTTAACAAGTAACCTTTACTGACTCCGGCTAGCCGGAGTTTTTTTTGGTGTAAACTTTTGTGGTGCTGATTTAATGTTTCACACGTCTAAAGTAAAGGGATGTGTTCATTTTCTTAGTCTAAACTGTTTGCATATTGTATATATTTCGATAGTTTGTTAGTTCTTTCAATTCTGCCCCCGAATTTTTAGGGACTCGTGAGAATTCTTTAATGTAACACGGGAGGGGGGATTGCCATTGGGTGCCAGGTAGTTCAGGTTGCACGCAAAAAAATAATGGGAGTGAATGACAGTGAAGAAATTTGCAGGACTGTTATTGGCGACTTTATTGGTTCTTGGTATTGCGTTTCCCGGGCAAGTATTTGCCGCGCAAGGGTTGCCGGAATTTCCGGATCAAATTGATCCTGACTCATGGGTGCTTCCTGAGCATATGACCTGGGACGATTACAAACCCGTTCCTGGCATTGACTGGCTGAATACTGATATTGAACCGGACCGGGTATTGACCGGGGCGCTGGTTTGTGTCGATTTTCCCAATAGGGAGTTCGTAATCACCATGCCCGAGGGATCCGACCCGGCTGGTAACCCGATGGGAATCGGTGAAATTCCCCGGGACGAGGTGCCCCAGTTCTACGTAGATCTGCTTAACACGCCCAATGAGATGAATCAGGGTCATACTGTAAACTCATACTGGAAAGAGAACTCATACGGCGCCTGGGAAATCGAACTATATCCCTTTGGTGTCTACACAATGCCCGGCGAAGAATTCCAGTATGGTTCCCAATGGGGCAACCCGACACTGCCCGGTTTTCCCACACGGAACCTGCGAAACGACGCCCGGGCTGCTTCGCAGGCAGATTTAGATGCTTCCGGCATTGATTTTGATTTTGTCTTTGTCCTCAGCGCCGGCTATGATGAGTCTGGCACCTGGCAGGAGTTTGGCGAGATGATGTTTCTTGACCGCGAAGATGTTACCGACGAGTTTGGGCCACCGGCCTGGTTGAAGGATCAATTCCCAAACCTGACCAACTGGGCCTTGACCCGTTACGTCCCCTGGACCTCCTGGTGGGCACGCGCCGGTGTTTGGTCCCATGCCTCTGGCGGCTGGTCGATGCAGGGTGAGAGTGATGGCATGGGCACCTTTGCCCATGAGTTTGGCCACATCATTGGCTTAGCGGATAATTACAACAACCCGTACGGCATGCCGACCTCCCGGAGTTACACCGGCCCCTGGGAGTTAATGAGTCGTGGCTCTTTTAACGGCCCTAGCGGCAACCACGCCCGTTGGTGGATTCCCCCCACCGAGGGCGGCTCAATGCCTGCCCATCACAACATGCGGCAGAAGATTAAGCACGGTTTTGTCGCTGATGAAACTTTGATTAATGTCAGTCGTGATGAACTGCTTGAGAATGGTCCGGTTTTTGCTGACCTCTATGCCTCGGTACTGCCACTGGGTGACGAGTTTGGCCGCACCGGCGTCCATGGCATCAATATCACAATGGATTATGACTACACTCCCAGGACCACATTGGCCCAGGATTGGCGTGCCGATATGCAGCGGGGTCTCAATGAGTATCAGAACTACACCATCGAAGTACGGGACCGCATGGGCTTTGATTCCTTTGTGCCTGACCATGGTGTTCTGATCACCAAAACCAAGGATTCCGAGCGAGGCGCACCGCTAATGTGGATTATCGACCCCAACTTTGATGACATCAATGTGGTGGACTTTATCCGCCCCGACGGCACTGAAGCAATGGTCTCCGTTGGTGACTATCGTCAGCTGGCCAATGCCACCTTCAAAGCCGGCATTGTCGCTGCAGAAATCAATGAGTTCCGTCAGTTCCCCACCGACGGGCGGCTTGTGAAGCGCAACGAGTACATCGATGTCTACAATAGCCTCCACTTCTACATCCTGGACACCTGGCGTGACTTAGACGGCGGCCTCTCCTACCGGGTGGCAGTACGTCATCTGGATGGCGCTGGGTCCTTTGCCCGTGGCGTTGAGGTTGGTATTGGCGCTGCTGAACCTGCTACCCCAGGCAACGTGGCCACCTACTGGTTTGAAGTCACCAATACCGGTGAAGCCACCGACATCTTCCGCTTGAACGTGGAAAATGAACGCGGTTGGGAAATGCAGATTCAAAGCGATATCGTCGAAGTTGCTGCAGGCGATACTGCTCTGGTTCCTGTTTATGTTCTGTTCCCACAGACTGCACCCATGAATCCCCAGGACCTGACCTTCAGCGTTAGCTCCGAAACCGACCCGGATCAGTCTGCGAGCGTTAGCCACAGTATAAATCCGGCCCGGTAACAAACAGGCAGGCGGGGGCCCGATGCCCCCGCCCGCCAACCACCTGAAGTACATAATTAGTCAAGGAGGATTGGTCATGGCGAAAAAAGCTACGTCTGTTGCGCTGATATTTCTGCTTGGAATGGTTGTCGCCGGCTGCGTTGCGGAGCCGGTAGAACCGGTCGCGGTTGTGAATGGGACGGAGGTCACCCGCCACGCATTTGAGAATGAGCTGGAAAGGACACTGAAAATCTATGATTTACAGGGCGTTGAGCCAAGTGAAGCAGATCTTGAAATGATTCGCGGATTTATTGTCGACAGGCTAATCATCGACACTATACTGCTGGAGGCTGCAGAGACAGCAGGTATATCTGAGGATTCAGTGGATGTGGATACTGAATTGATGTTGCTGCGTAATTCATACGCTTCTGAGCGTGCGTTCTTCGAGGCACTGGATGCCGAGGGATATTCACTGGCAGAGTACAGGGATTTATTGGTGCGCCAACTGATGTTTCGTCAGCTATTTTTCACAGAATTGAAATTGCATAGCATTGAATTGGCCACGGAAGAAATCGAAGAGTTGAACGAATTCTATGAGACTCAGCTCGCTGACCGGGAAGATGCTCCGGAAAGGGATGAAGTTATTGACTATCTAACGGATTTGATACGAGCAGAAAAGTCGGAATTGGTTATTATCGAATATATGGAGAACCTGTGGGATCAGAGTGATATTGAATATCTGGACTTTTAGTATCAGCCCCAGTGTGCTCCAAGACAGCTCCGAGGTAGCAGATTTGCAACTCGCTTTATATTTGGAAGGTACTTTTATTTGACGTTTGCAGGCTAAAGTGGTAAACTAATGCCGAGTAAGTTACTCAGAATACTTAATGCGATGATGAAGAGAGTAAGTTGGACGTATCCGGACAGAGAGAAGTTACCGTAGGCTGAAAGTAACTTTCTGTGATGCCCCGACTGAAATGCACTTCTGAGCAGGTAATCGAAAGCCTTGCGGCCGGTAGACTTACCAGGGTTCGCCCTTTACAGCGTGCCTGAGATGGGTTGTGCGCACAACCTAATTAGAGTGGAACCGCGGAACTACTGCCTCTAAGCACAGGCAGTGGTTTTTTATTTAGGGGGTGGTCACTATGTGTAGTGACTGTTGTAGAGGCTTAGACCATGAAATGTTATTTATAATCACAAGTATTATCTAGAAACTACTTGGAGGAATTTAATCTATGATCAAGCGAATACCTGAGTGGTCAAAAGTACTTTTGGCCTTAATATTAGCAGTTATTGTCGGAAGCATTATGGGTCCGAATGTCCAGATATTCGAACCCCTGGGACAAGCCTTTCTACGCTTAATCACCATGATGGTGATTCCAATTGTCTTTACATCACTGACTCTTGGCGCCGGCAGTGTAAACGATATTCGCAAGCTTGGCCGGATTGGTGGCAAGACCATCGGCGCTTTTTTAGCTACCACATCAATTGCCGTTGGGATTGGAGCGCTTATCGGTACAATTCTCCAGCCGGGCAGCAATCTTTCTCTGTCCACGGAAGCCGGAGAGGTCGCTGCCCGGGAGGCCCCTGCGCTTGCCGAGACCTTCTTAAACATCATTCCCAGAAACATTTTCGTCGCTTTTACCGAGGTGAATATGCTGCAAATAATTTTCTTTGCCCTGTTCCTGGGAATTGCGCTAAACCTTGTGGAGAAGAAATACTCGGAACCGGTTAACACCTTGCTTGCCGGGCTTTCCACCATATTCACCAAAATGATTAGTTTAATCATGAAGCTGACGCCGCTTGGTGTTTTTGGCCTCATGGCCCCGGTGGCCGGCGAGTACGGCTTAGATGCCGTACTGCCGCTGCTCAAAGTAATTTTTGCCGTTTACCTGGGCTGCCTGTTACTGCTTGCTGTTTATGCCGCGGCCCTGTACTTGCTTGCCGGTGTCAACCCGCTTGATTTTTTCCGCAAGATCTTCCCGGTTCAAATGATTGCCTTCAGCACCAGCAGCAGCGCGGCAACGTTGCCCACAACCATGCAGGTCGCCAAGCAGCGGCTGAAGCTCTCAGACAATGTTGTCAGCTTTACCCTGCCCCTGGGCGGCACGATAAACATGGACGGCGGCGCCATTTACCAGGGGATAGCCGTAATCTTCACCGCCCAGATATTTGGCATCGAACTGGGGCTGTTCCAGCTCTTAACTGTAATCCTCACAGCTACATTGGCCACCATCGGAACCGCCGGCGTTCCGGGAATGGGGATTATCACTCTGGCCCTGGTCCTACAATCTGTTGGTTTGCCACTGGAAGGCGTGGCCCTGCTTGCCGGCATCGAGCGCTTGCTGGACATGATCCGGACGCTGACTAATGTGACCAGCGACTTGGCAGTGGCGCAGATTGTCGATGTGAGCGAAAATAAGAAAAACACTTCTCAAACCATAGCAGTAGATAATGCTTAATACATGCAGGGGCCGCCGGGCGGCCCCTGCACTCTATTTTCAACCGCTGAATAGCGCAGGTCCCCGACTAGCAGGAATTCTGCCTGTTGGACGGGAATACATAACCCAGGGAACGAGAGGGGGCGCATTATGAACGAAAAAACCGTACAGTCAGTGGAACGGGCGTTGCAGATTTTGGAGGAGCTGGCCCGGGACAAACACGGGCTTGGCGTCACCCGCCTGGCTGCAGCGCTGGATTTACACAAAAGCACTGTTCACCGCTTGCTGGGCACATTGATGGCCCGGGGCTATGTCGACAAAGAGCCGGAAGGCGACCGCTACCGGCTGGGCACCAGGATATTGTTCCTTGCCGGCGCCGTTCTCGAGCGTATGGATGTGCGCACGGTTGCCCGTCCATACATACGTCAGCTGTCGCTGGAGACTAATGAAGTGGTTCACCTGGCCGTGCGGGATGGGGACGAAGTCGTTTACATCGACAAGGAAGAGAGCCCGCGGCAAAATTCAGTCCGCCTACACTCCAAAATTGGTCGCCGGGCGATGCTTCATTGCACCGCTGTGGGCAAGGTTTTGCTTTCCGATCTGTCGGAGCAACAGGTTTCGGAAGTAATCCAGCGCACTAGCTTGCCCAAATTCACTGACAATACGATCACGGATGCTGCATCTCTGGAGAAAGAACTGGCAAAAATCCGCGGACAGGGCTATGCTCTGGACGAAAGCGAACATGAACGGGATATTCGCTGCGTGGCGGCGCCAATTCGAGACCGTGACGGCACAGTAATTGCCGCCATCAGCATCTCCGGACCAGTTATTCATGTGACTGGAGAGCGATTGCCTATACTCGCCAGAGCAGTTCAGGATACAGCGCTGAAGATTTCCTGGGAGCTGGGTTACTAGCAGGAATTATTCAGCCAACGGAGAAATATTATGGTAGCGAGTCCCCGACAGGGGACTAGGGTTTTTGAGAATATTGGAACGCTGTTTCATGATGCGAAACATTGAGGAGGGGAAATTTTGCAGCGACTGGAGACTATCAGGAAAATTGTCGAGGATGGTGTGGTGGCGGTTATCCGTGCCGAAAGCAAGGAGCAGGGCGCCAAGCTAGTGGATGCTGTTAAGGCCGGGGGGATTCGTGCCTTGGAAGTAACGATGACAGTTCCCGGGGCAGTGGAGATTATTCGGGAGTTATCCGAGCGCTATGCAGGTGAGGACGTGCTGCTAGGCGCCGGCACTGTATTGGATCCCGAGACTGCCCGGGCATGCATCCTTGCCGGGGCGAAATATATTGTCAGTCCCAGTCTCAATCCCGAGACAATCAAACTCTGTAATCGCTATCGGGTCCTCGTGATGCCGGGAGTGATGACAGTGAAAGAAGCGGTGGAGGCAATGGAACTTGGTGCCGAGATTCTGAAAGTCTTTCCCGGCAGCGCCTTCGGCCCGGGAATCATCAAGGCCCTCAAGGGCCCCTTGCCCCAGATCAATCTGATGCCCACCGGCGGCGTAAGCCTGGACAATGTCAGGCAGTGGATTGAGGCCGGTGCAGTTGCTGTTGGCACCGGCGGCGAGTTGACCAAAGGTGCGAAATCAGGTAATTACCAGCTGGTAACCGATACTGCGGCCCACTTTATGGGCCAGGTAAAAAGAGCAAGGGAGGAGTTGTAATGGGTAAATTCATTACCTTTGGCGAGATTATGCTGCGCCTGGCGCCCAAGAACTACAAGCGGTTTGTCCAGGCCAGCGAATTTGATGTCATCTACGGCGGCGGCGAGGCGAATGTGGCCGTGGCCCTGGCAAACTTCGGGCTGGACGCTTGCTTTGTCACCAAACTGCCCCAGCATGAAATCGGGCAGGCCGCCCTGAACGAATTACGCAAGTTTGGTGTCGACACCAGCTATATCGCCCGGGGCGGCGACCGCCTGGGCATCTACTTTTGTGAGCGGGGCGCGGCCCAACGGCCATCGAAAGTGATTTATGACCGCGCCCATTCGGCAATTGCCGAGGCCGCTCCGGAGGATTTTGACTGGCCGGCAATCTTTGCCGATGCCAGCTGGTTCCACTTCACCGGCATCACTCCGGCTCTGTCGGACAACTGTGCGGCCATTACTCTGGACGCTGTCAAAGCGGCTAAGGCGGCCGGGGTTACAATCAGTGTCGACCTCAACTACCGCAAAAAACTCTGGACCACCGAAAAGGCGGGCCGGGTAATGGCGGAGCTGGTTCCATACTGCGATGTGGTAATTGCCAATGAGGAGGATGCCGAGAAGGTCTTTGGCATTAAGGCTGCCAAGAGCGATATAACCAGTGGCAAGCTAAATGATGAGGGCTACAAGCAGGTTGCCACTGAACTGAAAGAGCGCTTTGCTCTCCAATATGTGGCGATAACCCTGCGGGAGAGCTACTCTGCTTCTGACAATGGTTGGTCGGGCATGCTTTATGACGGCAATGAATTTTACCGCTCTCGGAAGTACGATGTGCATATCGTCGATCGGGTGGGGGGTGGCGACTCCTTTGGTGGCGGTCTCATTTATGCTCTCAATGCAGGCAAGACACCCCAGGAGGCGCTGGAATTTGCTGTTGCCGCCTCCTGCCTCAAGCATACAGTTGAAGGGGACGCCAATCAGGTTTCGGTTGCCGAGGTGGAAACTTTGGCCCGGGGTGATGGCTCCGGACGGGTGCAACGGTAGCCAACAAGCGCAAAAAAGACGGGTTTCCGTCTTTTTTTGCGCCTATTTTGGTTCCCTTGTGGACAGCGTATTGTATAATGGTAATAAAATCCCATCGATTGTCGGAAAGTGAAGTGTATGCGCAAATCTGCATCCCTGTGGTTTTATTTCCTGATCTCTATTCTGTTTATGGAAACTGTATTTCGCCTGGCCACCGGTGGCAGTCTGCTTTCACAGGGTTCTGCTGTGTCGGCGGTATTTAGCATTTTCTTTGCCACCGCTTGTTTCCTGCTTGTCACCATATTCGGCAGGCGGATGGCCATAATTATTTCGGCAATCCTTCTCGGTGTCGCCGGCTTCATCTTCTCTTCCCAGATGATGTATTACGTGATTTTCCGGACCTATTATACGGTCTATTCCGCTCTGCACTCCACCCAGGCCTTTGAGTTCTGGCAAGATACGCTGGCCGTTGTCTTCAGCAACTGGTTTTGGTTGCTGTTCTACTTTGCGCCCTTCTTGGTATTTATCTTCTTTGGCCGTAAGCTGGTCCAGTTTCCCCGGCTAACCTGGCCGACCCGGGCTCTGGTGGCCATCTGCTTGCTCCTCACCCATGGGGCCGGAATACTGATGATTCATGCCGGCGGGCAAGCGCGCTTTTCCGCCCACGACTTATATTACCGGACCAATTACCACGGGCTGGCAGTGGATCGCCTGGGCCTGCTGACAACTATGCGCCTGGATGTGCAGCGCTATGTCGGCAACTGGACCCCTGCTACGCCGGCGGCAGCGATGCAGCCAACACCGGACAATTTGCACCTAGTGCCCGCAACCCGCAATCAGCTGGACATAGATTTTGCCGCCCTCATAGCCGACGAAGAAGATGAAACCCTGCGCAATATGCACAAGTATTTCAGCAGAGTTCCTGCCACTGCCAAGAATGAATTTACCGGCATCTACGAAGGCTATAATCTCATCTATATTACCGCTGAATCTTTTTCCCACCTGGCAATCGACCCGGAGCTGACGCCCACCCTTTATAAAATGATGCATGAGGGCTATAACTTCCGCAATTTCTACACGCCGATCTGGGGAGTGAGCACTTCCGATGGCGAATATGTGGCCTGCACCGGGCTCTTGCCCAAACGCGGGGTATGGAGTTTTGCCGAGTCGGCAGAGAATTATATGCCATTTGCCCTGGGCAATCAATTGGCCCCACTGGGTTATACAACTGTTGCTTACCACAACCACACATATAACTATTACTCCCGGCAGGAAACCCACCCCAATCTGGGCTATTATTATCAGGGCATTGGCAACGGCCTGGAAATGTCCGGTGGCAGGCCCCGCTCTGACCTGGAGATGATGCAGGTAACCCTGCCCCAATATATCGACGCTCAGCCCTTCCATGCCTATTACATGACAATCAGCGGCCACATGTATTACAACTTCGAGCGCCACCAAATCGCCGCCAGGCACCGTCATTATGTCGAGGACTTACCATACTCCGAACCGGTGAAGGCCTTTCTGGCCACTCAGATTGAACTTGACCTGGCCGTAGAGTATCTGCTCATGGAACTGGACGCAGCGGGAATCGCCGACAATACCTTGATTGCCATAAGCTCGGACCACTACCCCTACGCCCTGCGGGAGGAGGAGCTGGCAGAGCTGGAAGGCGCCGAGATAGAGCAAAACTTTGAAGTCTGCAGAAACGCATTCCTCCTGTATACTCCAGGGATGGAACCGATGACTGTGGACAAAATCAGCTCTAGTTTGGACATCATTCCCACCTTATCCAACCTCCTGGGCCTGGATTTTGACTCCCGCCTGTTGGCTGGCCGGGACATCTTCTCCACTAGCGAGCCGTTGGTCATCTTCCGTAACGGCAGCTTTATCACTGACAAGGGTCGGTTTAATTCGGTTACCGGCGAGTTTATGCTGGAGTTGGGAGTGCAGGTCAGCGACGAGTATGTGGAGCAGATTTCCAAAGAAGTGGCGAAACGGTATTATTACTCGACAAAAATCCTTGAGACCGATTATTACTCCAGGATATTGCCCTAAAATTATAAGCCCTGTCTGAACTGCCACACCCGCAAGTATTGTTGGGCTGTATACGGCGTACACTAAGCCCATAAACTATTGGGAGTGAACAAGATGCGACGCAATTTGGGCTATCGTGACAGGGTAATGCGTATGGTGGGCGGCGGCATGCTGGCCGGCTATGCCTTGGCCCGAAACGGTCGTTCTGGAGTTAATGATGCGCTTTTTGTCACCGGCCTGGCCATGACTATGGAAGGGATCCATGGCTACTGACTCATTTTTGACGCATTGGGTTGGTCAACCCATAATCGGCAAGGTGCGTTGGAGGCTGAAGATAGTCTGTTTCTTGGGTAAGCACAGCTCAGCATAAGCATTGTCCCGGCTGGCGATGACAAAAGCCGGCCAGTTCTTCGATTACGGCCCCGAATATTTTCAAACCCTGTTCAATCATCTAGACAAGTAAGCAATTATCGGGTTACCATTGACTGCTTAATGGACTTTGGTTGCTAATAGTTGACCCTGGTTTCGAGTCGCGGTATACTGTAGGCGGAGGTGGATAGTATGCCCCGCAGAACCCTGATTACAGCTCAGGAAGTTGCCGAGGCCTTGGACATCTCTGTCGAGACTGTTTTAACATATACCCGAAACAGGCAGATACCTAGTATAAGTTCTCCGGAGGGAGCCCCCCGCTATGAACTGCCCAATGTGCTTGTGGCATTGACTGCCATCGCTGTGAATGAAAAGTCACCAGACTACGCTGTCACCAAACAAGACTTTACGTATCAGGATTACCTGCAGCTACCTGATGAACCCGGGATTCGCTATGAAGTTTTAAACGGTCAGCTTATTAAGGACCCTTCGCCCAGCTTTACCCACCAATGGACCGTCGCCAGACTATGTACAGCGCTGGATAGTTACTTCGTGCGAACGGACCCTGGCGGCGCCCTGGTGTTTTCTCCTCTGGATGTAACATTTGGCGAGTCCAATGTTGTTCAGCCGGATATCCTCTATGTGGCAGCTAGTCAGCAGCATATTATCAAAAATACCAGAGTTAATGGCGCTCCGACATTGGTGGTAGAAGTAATTTCGCCTGCCAGCCGCCGCAGGGACAGGGTTGTGAAAATGCAAGTTTACCAGCGCGCCGGCGTAGAGAATTACTGGCTGGTTGATCCGGAGAAGCAAATCATGGACTGCTTTCGGCTCCGGGGCGGTACCTTTGTTAATGTTGCATCAGCCAGGGGCGATGAAACCCTAACCCATCCGAATTATCCTGGACTGAGCATAGATTTGCAGGAATTGTGGTGGCGAAGTTAGCCACCAATACAACGGATAATTGTACGCTTCAGATACCCATCTGTGAGTGACCCCAGGACATTGACAACCTTAATTGATATTTATTATTCCGGACATCCGGGACAAGTAGCGGATATAAAGAAACGGCACCTACATAGATGCCGTCTTTTTATTCGTTTGCATATATTTAGCGCTGAGGCCGTAAAACAGGACTGTAACCCCCAGCAGCATCCCCCCCAGGATTAGCCAGCTGGCAGTGTAATTCCCCTGGATGTCGGCGATAAGGCCGACCAGCGGCGGTCCCACGATTACACCCCCACGGATAAACAACAGCGCCATGCCGGTGGCTGTGCCCAGCAGTTTTTCCGGGACAATTTCGCCCACGGTTGCAAAATAGAGGCCGGGTATCCCCAAACTGGTTATCCCATAGAAGAAGACCATCACATAAATCCCGAACCCGCTAATAATCCCTCCGGGAATCAAAGACCCCAGTAAAATTGTGAACCCGCCTGCCATCAACCCGACGATGAGGAAGCCCAGTCGCCTATTGCCGCCGAAATAAGTATCATTGATATACCCCCAACCCGGCTGGCCAAAGACTCCGCCCACCTGCAACACGGCCAAAGCAACTCCTGCAAGCGCCGGCGTGAACCCGATGTCCTGGTCCAGGAAGATAACCAGGTGGGTTGTTATTGAGCCGATGCTGAAACCAAACATGAACCCAAGCATGGCGATGCACAACAAGGCCTTGTTGCCCAGGAGCACTTTCATGTCTTCGATAAAATTACCCTTGTTCATACCGCCGGTAGTGCCTTGGGCTTGTACCGGCTTGTAGAAGGTCTGGAGCAAAAAACTAAAGATAATCGCAATACAACCGGCTATTAGAATTGCTGTGCGCCAGCCATAGAGCATGCCCAGCCAGGGCAGCAGGCCCGCCCCCAGCACGCCCCCCAGGGCGTTGCCCGATTGGCCGATGCCAATGCAGAGCGCCCGCTTGTCGGGGGGCGCCAATTCCATTACCCCTTTATTGACAGAAGGCGTGATCAGACTGAAGCAAAAGCCGGAGAGAAACGCCAGCACCAGCAGCATCCCAAAGACTGGAGCCAGGGAATGGAGGACCATCAACAACCCGACCAAGAATGCCCCCAACACCAGGCCCCGTTTGGAGCCCAATCTGTCCACCAGTCTGCCGCTAAAAATTGCGATACCCGATGAACTCAGGAAGAAAAAGGTGGAGTATAGGCCGGCTTGGGCGCTGCCGATGGCGAACTCTTCTCTAACCAAAGTCAACATAGCGATAAACCCCTGGAGACTAAGGCCCACGGCGATATAGCTCATCGCGATAATACACAGCTTAGGGTAATCAATTATTGACCGGGGTTTGGGAGTCTCAGCAATCTTCATCGTTGTCACCTCAAAACATTCGCTTCTCGAACTATTCGCGATTCAACCCCAAATTCCTGCCCCAATGAGCAGGCCCCGGCAATACCGCCGGGACCTATTTGGCTTCAGTTGTCAATCATTACCTGTGGTTTTTAGCAGGAGTTATTCGCACAGACAGTGAATAATATCTCAAGGACCAGCCGGGATGTTACATCCTGGTTACACAGCTTGGACATATGATTCCTTTATCCCCGGATCTCGTGCAATATCGTAACACTTAGTATATAATGTTTTAGGTTTTAATATGAATATGTACCCGGATTTTGGGTATATATATTCAAATCGTCTAAAAATAAGAGGTGATTAAAT
Source organism: Bacillota bacterium (assembly GCA_009711825.1). NCBI lineage: Bacteria > Bacillati > Bacillota > Bacillota bacterium. The sequence continues at coordinate 71,842 of VEMY01000004.1, forward strand.
GACGGGAACGCAGCGGAACGCCAGGGAAAAAGCGCTTAGAATCTCGCTGTTGTCTGTAGCCGCAGTGTTCTTGGTGGGGACAATAACTCTGTTTGCCGCCGGATTTAACCCCTTCACCGAATCGACAATGCTAGTGACGATCTTTACCGGCGACGATATGATTGAGGTGGAGACCAGCAACACCGTGGTTGCAGAAATCCTGGAAGAAGCGGAAGTAGCAATCGATCCCGAATTTCAAAGAACAATTCCTGAACTAGATGCTGAGCTTGACGTAAATTATATAGTCATCAAAGAAGCACCCAAGGTGGCCATCAGAGTCGATGGCGAAGAGTGGGAAGTGTATTCCTGGGCTGAGTCCATCGAAGAACTGTTAATCGAGCAGGAAATCGATTTTGACGGGGACCTTGTCAATCTCCCACTGGGACAAAATCTGATGACCGGGCTGGAAATCGAAATTACCAGGGTGGAGACCGAACTAATTGAAAAAGAGTTTGCCCTTGCAGCAGATACCACCTATCGTAATGATTCTTCTTTGAATGCCGGGGTCCAACGGGTGCAGACCGAGGCTCGGGATGGGAAAAAAGTTGTAACTTACGAAGTCACATACCACGATGGTGAAGAAGTTTCCCGGGAAATAGTCGCTGAGAAAGTTGTTCAGGAGCCTGTAACCGGTGTGGTCCTGCGAGGCACAAGAACAGTCGCGTCACGGAGCAATCCCGGTAGTAAGCCCTTCGTTCAGGAGGGAATCGCTTCGTACTACGGCGACAAATTCCACGGCAACAAGACGTACTTCGGTGAGACCTACGATATGTATGCGATGACGGCTGCTCACCTGACCTTGCCCCATAACACCATGGTCAAGGTTACGAATTTAAACAACAATAAATCGGTGGTCGTGCGGATCAATGACCGCGGCCCGCACATTGACGGTAGGATTATTGATCTGTCCAAGGCTGCGGCACGGGAGATTGGTGTTTATCCTGGCCTGGCAAATGTAAGAATTGAAGTAGTGCAGTAAGTTAATCAACAGGCATCTTCTACGGTGCCTGTTTTTTGTTTCAGGTCAGTTGGGTTAAATTTCCTCCAAAATAATCTGGCGCCAATGACAGCAATTGACCTGGGGTTGTGTTAAGATATCTCTGGGTTAAAGACAAGCGTATACATGCACCCAATAAAAAACATATAAGGAGAGGACAAAATGAAAAAGTTATTTACATTGCTGCTGGTTCTGATGATGGCGACAGCGCTTGTGGCCTGTGGGGACGGGGACAGCTCTGCTCCCGATAATAATGATTCCGGTCAGTCGGACCAGGACAACGGCAACGGCGCTGACCTGGGCGAAGTAACGGTTGATGAGCAAGTCCTGGTTGACCAGGATGGCGTAATTATCAAGGCCGTCGCCCTGGACGACTCATGGCTGGGGCCGGAGCTCAAGGTTTACATCGAGAACAACTCCGACGAGTCAATTACTGTTCAGGCCCGAAACACCTCGGTGAACGGATTTATGGTTGATCCCACCTTTTCCCCAGAGGTAATGCCGGACAAGAAGGCCAATGACGCAATTACTTTCTCAGACTCAGAGTTTGAGCGATATGGTATTGAGACAATCACCGATATCGAGTTAAACTTTCTTGTTTTTAACTCTGATACCTGGGATGAAATCTTTTTCTCCGACCTGGTGACCGTGGAAACATCCGCCGCTGGCTCATACACCCAGGAGTATGACACTTCCGGTGATGTCGTCTACGATGATCAGGGCATGACCATTATTTACAAAGGGATGACCGACGACTCCATCTTTGGACCGGGAATCCGCTTCTACCTGGAGAACAACTCCGACGAACCTCTGACCGTGCAGGTCAGAAATGTATCCGTAAACGGGTTTATGATCGAGCCCACCTTCTCACCCGAGATTATGCCCGGTAAAAAAGCGCTGGCGGACGCAACCTTCTTTGACAGCGACTTCGAGGATAATGGAATCGAAACGGTAACGGAGATTGAGCTAAACTTCTACATCTTCCATACTGATACCTGGGATTCTGTAGCCGAGACCCCGTCAATAACAATCACTCCGTAGCACTGACAGGCGCCAACAAAGGCGCCTTTTTATTTATGGCAGGATGATTCAGACAAATATAGAATTATTTAAGGATGATGAACATGCCAACAAGTGCACAGTGGTTTAGTAAACTATCGGAGGTAGTGGTTGGTATCTGTTCCTGACGGTTGGGACGTACAGAAGAGGAGGATGAGTTATGAGTATTGAAACATTGTTTGCTGAATTTCACCGCCAGCAGAAGTTTAACGGCGCAGCGCTGGTGGCCAACGATGGGCAGGTGGTCTACAAAGGTGGCTGGGGCTTGGCCAATGTTGAATGGCAGATTGCCAACACCGCAGACACTGTCTTTCGCATCGGCTCCCTGACCAAGCAATTCACCGCCATGCTGGTGCTGCAGCAGGTGGAGCGGGGCAAGCTTACCCTCAACGGGACTATTTACGACTACCTGTCATGGTACCGTAAAGATACGGGAGAGCAGGTCAGCATCCGCAATCTCCTCACCCATAGTTCCGGTATTCCCACCTTTACCACGATGGAGTTCGTGCAAAAGCATCTGCGGGACAACTTGCCAGTAGCTGAGTTCGTTGAACGCTTTTGCAGTGACGATCTCACTTTTCAACCAGGGACCGCCTTTGAATACAGCAATTCTAATTATCATATCCTGGGCGCAATCCTTGAGGCAGTGACTGGCGTTACATATGATAAGCTTCTGGAGACAAATATACTTGCCCCCCTGGGCATGCAGGATAGCGGCTATGACTGGAGCGAAAAAGTAGTCCCCCGCCGGGCCGCCGGCTATGACCGGGACGGCGACACTCTCCGCAACACTTCTTTTGTCGATATGTCCATCCCCTACGCGGGGGGCGGTATGTACTCCACTGTTGAAGATCTGTTTCGCTGGGATCGGGCTCTGGCCGGCCACGAACTTCTATCGCCGGAGTTGACCGAAATCATGTTCACGCCTGTTTACGGCAACTACGCCTGTGGTTGGGGTGTTGTCAGGGTGGAACCTACTGAGCTGGCCCAGTATTTTACCAATCCTTCTGTTTACCAGACCCGGCAGCAGGGCCTGCTGGTTCAACGCCACGAGGGTGGAATCAACGGCTTTCACTCCATGATAATCAGGCTGCCGGAGCAGGGTGCGCTAGTAGTGCTGCTCAGCAACATGGGAGACGCACCCCTGGAGCTCATGGCCAAGCGAATAATTACTGAGCATATCTTGTAAGTAAGATAGACATCTGCACAAGAAGCATCGTTTCCACCAATTCAGTAAGGTATGGGGGGGTAAGTTATGAGCGTCGCAGATTTAAAACAAAGGCTTTCTTCCATAAACGAGTTTATTTATATCGATGGCAACGATTATCTACGCGAAAAAACTTCAAATCCCTTAATAATAAAAGAAGTTATAGCCGAAGCAGAAAACTTGTTAAAAAACACAGCAGGAGAAGATGATAAGTATTTTCTTTATGGAACATTGGGTAATTTGTATAGAATTTGCGGTGAGCCGCAGGCGGCAATCAACTACTTTAATGATTGTTTAAATTACGTATTAGACTCCGGAAATATAAAAAGAGAAATTGTAACATCAATACGACTGGGAGAAGCATTAAAATATGCTAGTAGGCGTAATGAAGCGTTAGCGCTTTTTGATCAAGCAATCCAGAAATGTAAGGACAAAAAAATAGACACATACTTAGATTTTTCTTTCCAACACAAAGGAAAATGTCTGATGGAGTTGGGAAGGTTAGATGAAGCCAAGGAATATTTAAATAAAGCACTCACGCTAAGAGAAATTAAAGGTGATACATCTTTAATTGATTCCACTAAACAAGCACTGGATTTGGTAAGGAGATTACAAACCCAATAAGAGGATGAGACTCTTGATACCTAAACTAACAAAGAATATCGCCGGCAATGGCGATATTCTTTTGATTAATAAGGATTGATTGACACATTGCTCGTCAGCAAGCTTCAGGCAGAACATTACCTAAATCAAGGTGCGCAGTCCAAATACTGGACTCAGCTCCTGATCTGGCAGTTCGCTAATTACTGAGCGTGCCGGGTCTTCTTAACCGGACCTCAAATGGATAACCAGGGTTTTAAGAACTGTAGATACCCAGCTATTTCACCCATAAGGGTGATAGACGGGACTGGGGGCTAAAGGTAGTCTATGGTAAAAGACGGACCCTTTGACCTGGAGGTTGGTAATAATGCACATTATACTCTTCAGGAGGCCATCGACACCGTTGCTCCAGGTGGCATGGTAAATGTACTGCCCGGTGATTATGAACTTATGGGAGCCAATCCCGCGGTAACTATTGACAAACCACTGACATTGCAGGGTGTGGATGCTGCAGGCAATTTAATTGAGAACAAAGCCGATGTTAAAGCAATTATTAACGGAAAAGAACAGACTGCCGAATGCCTGGTTAAAGTCGAGGCCGATGACGTGACAATCACAGGCCTGGAGCTGCGTCCGATGTATAGGGAAAAAAAAGATTTCGATGGCGAGGATTATAATGTCTCTGACTATGCCATGCTGGTTACAGGCAATAACTTTACACTGCGCCATAGCCGTATTGTCCCCAGTGATCCGCCCGTAGGTGATGGCGATGGCAGTGTAATTCTACTGTCTATTAGGTTCATGGATGATGCCAAGCAGGCTTCTGTCCGGGACAATACTCTTAACGGATCCCTTTGGGTTACTGATGGTGCCGGCCAAGACGGCATCGAGATCATAAAGAATGAGGTAAGGTACGCCTCCAATGCTGAGCTACCCGGACTGGCTATTGATGCATATTTGCCGGAAGTCAGAGGCAATACTTTTACTCAAGAAATAGGCCTAGAGAAACCGTATACTGTTTTAGCCTTTCCAGAAAGTGGCGACGTGGATGCCGGAGACTGGCTATTGAATGTTATGTCGCAAAATTCATTTACATCTGCCTGCGTAATTGTCGATTCCCTGACTTTGCAGGTCAAAGAAGTTGGGGAACAAGGTGTTTATGCAGCATTTGCGGAGTTTGGCGATGCGGCTGCGCTTGCTGAAGCGGGCGACTTGATTATACCTTTCCATCCCGAGGCTCATCTGGGGGCTACCTTTGATTCTACTTCGATGCCTGATGGCACCTCGGTGGCTTTTCCCACTGAGGGCCCGGTGGCGATTGTGCCAAAAGCATCTTTGCCTGGGGATGGAGAATACACCGTGACCATCACGCTTGACGCCCCTCCTGCCGATTTACCTGCCGGCTGGGAGTTTATCGGCGGCGGTTACTTCACCTTGGAAGCTGCTAATGGTAATGTGGATGAGTTTGTGGAAGGTGAGCCGGCTTATATTTGGGTGTTTGACTATCCAACAAATGTAGATCTTGATGAGCTGGCCTTCTTCCGCTATGATACCGAGACCGAGCAATGGGTTGAACAGGCAATGGAGCTTGATGCAGAAAACAACAGACTTGTCGTTACAACCCCGCGCTGGAGCTATTTCGCCATGATGCAGGAGGGTGAGTCACTTCCTCCCGCTGAGCCAGGTACCCCTGAGCCCACAACACCGAAGACTGGGGCAGGTATCATGTGGTTGATGAACTTAGGTTTGGTAATGTTATTGGTAGGTTTGCTGCTGCTTAGACGGCGGGCAGTAGAATAGACTTTCAGGCTGTTGGCTAGTGCCAGCAGCCTTTTTTATGTACATAACCGGCCAAACATGTTGCCCTTATGCCAGCTACTATCAGGTTGTATAGTTGCTCCTCCACTCGGCTTTCCCAGGTTTAGAGATCGGGATTGAAGGCCTGTGGTTGAATTGAGTTTAATAACTGCTGTCCAGGAGCTATTATTAGTGGGATACCTGAAAATGTGGTATAATTATGAAAGTAGAGGGAGGTGTGTTTTTTGAAGAAGACAATATCCCGTCATGCTCGTATTATTAAAAACGCTGAAGTTAATTGCAAAATAGAGGGTTTTTCGGTATCTAAGCAAACTAAGCGAGATTGTTTGGAAATGCTTCGTGGCAATACCTCTGCTGATAAGCTTGTCGCCAAATACAAGAGGAAAAGTATTAGGGAAGAGTATGACCGATGATTATTTTGTTGAAGATGAGGAGATCATCCAAAACAAATTAGGAATTAAAGACCCAAAAATACTTCATAGGTTTGAGGAAGAAATAACTTTTATTCGGATAGCTGAAATTGAGGATAAACCTGTAGTTGGTTCATTTGATTTTGATCACTTAAAGGAGATTCATAAGCGGATATTCTCGGATATATACGATTTTGCTGGCAAAGCAAGAACTGTCAATCTTCTAAAAAACAGCAGTGTATTCTGTTACTCTGAAAATATTGAGTCAGAGCAAAAGTCTATTTTTACTAAGCTCGCTAAAAACAATTATCTTAAATCCTTACCTAAAGATGAATTTATTAGGAAATTTGCTGAACTTGCAGGGGATTTAAACGCTCTGCATCCGTTTCGTGAAGGTAATGGCAGGGCAATTAGAGTTTTTTTGAGTCAGCTTGGACGTAATGCAGATTATGACATTCGATATAGAGATGCCGATATAAAAGAGCTTCTTGAAGCTGATATTGCGGCTTTTCATTGTGATTTTAAGCCAATGATAGAGCTCCTGAACAAAATAACGTTTCCACTAAAATCAGAGTGGTAGATGGCCGTGCCGCTAAGTAATCTAACCTAAAGAGGTTTAAAATAGGCTTAGTTATGATATTGGGCGGTTTGCTGCTGTTGGCAAAAATGCCAGCAGCCTTTTAATGTACATAACCGGCAAACATGTTGCTCGTATGTCAGCTGCTATCCTGATTACTTAGTTGATAATAAGCACAAACAGTTGATAATGCTTGTCTCTGGCGATATATTGAGGCTGGAGGTGGATAATATGCCCAGCACTGCCCTGATGACAGCGCAGGAAAACGATTGTAAACTGGTGATAGATGCCAGTTTTCTCTTTGGCAGGACTACCCAGACAAAGGTTGAATAACTAGAAAGGGGCATGGAACTCCTAAGCTCCTGGCTATTATTACTTTTAAACCCGTAGACTTACTATGCCCCCGGATTGTTATAGAAAGTGGAGGTTAAACGATGATTGAAATGTTAAGGTAAAAGGCATTGGCAGAGGGTGACAGATTGCAACTATTAAGTATTGAACGCTTGCACAGTCTCCAAGCCGAGCTTGAACTCTTTAGGAAAGAGGAAACTTTAAATAAGTTTCAGAGCTGGGTTATGAAGAATTTGTACAAGTTTGAGCTGGCAGCTGATTTTGCTGCAAAGTCGGTAATTATTGTTGCGATTCCACACCCGCCCTATGCAGAGGTGGAATTTATCTGGAAAGGCGACCAATATCGTTTTAAGAGCCTGGTAATGTCCGATTCAGAGAACACAAAGAGGTATCTGACCAGCCTCGTTGCTGAAGGAGGCTATCGCCTGAAACATGCACCTGACCTCCCCCTGAAGCGATTGGCGGTTCATAGTGGCTTAGCGGTATACGGAAAAAATAATATCTGTTTGTCGATGGATTGGGCAGTTATTTTTCCATTGACGCCTACTTTTCGGACCTGCCATGTACGGACGAATGGCTGGAAATACAGCACGCTGAGGAATGTACTGAGTGCAGTATTTGTGCAAACTCATGCCCCACAGGAGCGATTGGCCCTGAGCGGTTCATGATTAATAATGAAAGATGTTTAACATACTTCAACGAAAGCCCGCGAAAAATTCCCGATTGGGTGCCTCTGTCGGCGCATCATTGTTTATATGGCTGCTTAAAGTGCCAGCTATCGTGCCCCATGAATCAAGATTATGAACTAATGCAACCGGGAGTTGTGAAATTTACTGAAGAAGAGACGGATATGTTGCTGACAAAAAAGCAGAAAGAGTTTACCCCTGGTCTAAAGGAAAAGTGCAGGGTTCTAGGCCTGGACCAGTGGATAGCAGCTATTCCCAGGAATCTAAAGATATTGCTTGAGCAAAATTCAGCATCTGCTTCCCATTGAGTCGTTAATGGCGCTGAATAATCCCCAACAGCCACTCCTTTTCTCCCGGGAGCTTCTCACCGAGCCTCGCGGCGGCAACAGGGATCAGCCATTGCTGAATAACCTTTTGTGCTGTACCAGCCAACCTGACGTACTCCCGTAAATAAGCCCGGGACAGCAACCTCTTTAACGGTCGGGACATCAGGCCCAAGAGTGTTGAACTGCCTTCGGGCAGGTAAGGGGAGTTGATCATAATCCAGGTTCGGGCCACATCACTTGCCGGGTGCCCCGAATACGCATTGGTCCAGTCAATTGCAATCGCGTTGCTTCCCCGGATAAGAATATTATCCGGATGGAAATCCCCGTGGCAGACAGCTTGTTGCCCATTCAAGGTTTCCAGGTGGTCGAGAATTTTCTCTGTTTGCGCTCCCAACAGGTCCGCTGCCTCACCAATTGCCTGAGTAATCCTCGCTTTTTGCGGAGGCAGTTCCTCCAGGGATGACCCATGGATTTTACAGTGCAGCCGGGCCATTTCCCGACCGAAAGACATGACCAGCCACGGCCTCGCTTCGATATGACTCAACATCGACTGCCCGGGTATTTTTTCAAATATCAGCCCTTTACGGTTTCCCACCTTAACAATCCCGAATACCTCTGGTGAGGGAATACCCTGCTCCCACACTGCCCGGCTAATATCTGCTTCCCGCTCGATAGCTTCTGTAGGAAAGTTCTCGAAGTACAGCTTAACCAGCTTATCTTTACCCCAGGCATATACTTCTGCCGTCCTGCCGATGCCAATCAATTCTCCCCTGGACATGGTGTTCTCTCCCTTCTGATATCGGTGGAACCCAGTATCAATGTATTAACCAATAACATTAACGCTCCCCCAGCAACGGGCATGACAGAGGCCGGGGCCACAGTACTTAGCGTCCCTGATAAAACCAGGGCAAGGATCGCCTTGGCGCCGCTAATACCCAGGCTCAATACCCGACCCAGATAATCTCTGGGCACCAAAACCTGGAGCTCGTGGATTAAAGGCACGTTTATCAGAGAGATACCCCAATAATTATCAACAGAACCATCACCATTACCATATAAACCACAAGATTGATCCCGGTGTTTTGCATCAGGGCAGGCACCCCAATTAGCGTCATGCTTATGGCCAGGCACAACCCCACCCCCCTTTAGCAACCGCATGTAGGGAAGTAGTTTCATCACCCTTGGCGCCACTGCCGCTCCCAGTACCATGCCCACCGGCAAGCCTGCCTTAATAATTCCGTAGTTGGCGGAACCCAGGCCCAACTCATTGTTAACGATATACGGTAGGGGCACTGTGACGCCAAACCCAACAAAGAAGTTCATGCTGACAAATACACCGAGAATCTGCAGCAGCGTCCTGGATTTAAGAATAAAGGTCGCCGCTTTTTTAATTTCCGCTCCTAAAAGCAGCCTGCCAGACTGGGGCCTGACGCTGCAGCCATTATAGTTGAAATCGAGAAAGAGCTCCAACAGGGCCGACAGCAAAAAAGATAGGGCATTGACCAGGATGAAGGCCTCAATGTCCATGAGCGCAAAAAGTATCCCGCCACAGACCGGACCGAGAAAAGCTGATGTCGAATCGATAACCTTGCTCAGCGAATTTAGCCTCATCAGCCTGTCGTAAAGCACTAAGCTCGGCTTCCCGCTGTCTAAGGCTACAACAAAGACTGCGTTGAGGATTGCAAGCAGAAATATGCCAGTATAAACCATGGCCAGGTGAAGTTCAAAACTTCTGCCCAGCAAATACAATACCAGCAGCACAAGCGCACTGATAAAATCTGTTCCTGCCACAAGCATTTTTTTGTCCAATCTGTCTGTTAGGACTCCGGCCACGGGGCTAATCAATACCGTCGGGACTGTGCCCAATGCCAGGGCAAGGGCAAAGCTCAGTCCAGATCCGGTCAGATTAAGAATATACAATCCCATGGCAAAGGCGTACACTGCACCGCCAAAGGCAGATACAGATTTCCCCAGACAAAACAACACAATATTCCGGGACTCTCGGCCAAAAGCAAGGCTATACATTCACGCCACCTCCTTTTGACCCCAGTTTAAATAATCGTCCGCACCCCATGTAAAGAGCTAACTAACGCCGATTCCACTCCAAAAACAATAAAACATGGGGCTAACCCCATGTTCTATCACAAGACTTCTCAAGCCTATCTGGTTCCGTAATACATATATGTGTAGATTTTCTCACCTTCCACAAAGTAAGCCTCAAAGTCTGCGCCCTTCTCTATGGTATCCAGCTCTTTTTCTGTAACCCCCCGGTAACCCAGGGACGCAATAGAATCTTGAATCCCTGGCAATGTAAAGTTCCGGCGGCACTCTTCGGCAATGACGCCATTGTGGGCGAAATTCCTAAAGACCACATAGCAAGCGTAAAGACTTGATTGGTCTTTAACATAGCGGTCCGTCGCCGGCAGCAGAGAACCTGGGTGGTGAGGCAGTAACTGGTACTGCCCATCAGATCAAGGAGCACATCGGCACATCTCGTCTGTATGGGTATATGTAAAAAGTCTGCACAAATGAATAGAATGTTCTTTCTGCATCCCGCCATCTCCAGGGAATCTTTGAGGAACTTCAGCTTTTCTAGGTTGTGATCAACAGCGATATATAAGCAGTCAGCGGGCAAATCTTTGTAGATGTATCTCAGAAAAAAGCCAATGCCAGTTCCCAGCTCCAATAACACCCTGCCGTTCAGAGAAGGAAAGTCCATCTGGCTGTGGAGCCACTCCAGGCCCCGGCTGATACTATCTACAAAAGGAGCTTTCTCCAGGCTGATATAATCACTGAGATACTTGCCGTAGTCCCGGCCTGGAGGCATCGAATCCCGTGGGGCCCTCACTATACCTGATTCTATGCTGTACTGCTGCCCACAGCTACAGACAAACTTTCCATCTACTACATGATTGTCCTGGACGGTAGCTTCGGACAGGGACAATTGCCTGGAGCAGGAGTGGCAGCCCATAACTGGCAAATTATTAAGGTTCAAACCCAGTCTGGTCTCCCTGTATCTCTCCTCCCGGATAACAGTGAATGCCGTTTTCTAAAGCACATTACAGATTAACATCTTCCCCATACAATTTATGTTCTCCTTCATGGTAAAAAAAGTTCTTCAGCTTGTGTGCAGAGGCTTAGACAGATTGCGGACTGCCCAGTTGATAACGAGCAACAGTAGTTGACAATACTTTTCCATAGCGATATATTGAGGCTGGAGGTGGATGATATGCCCAGCGCTGCCCTGATGACCGCGCAGGAAGTTGCCGAGGCCCTGGACATCTCTGTTGAGACCGTTTTGAAATTTACCCAGAACAAGCAGATACCTTCTACTGAACTAGCAAACGGCGAACACAGATACGATTTATCTGCCGTTCTTGCTGCTCTGCCTTTTGTTAAGGAAAGATCTATTGATTACCCAGTGAAGCAACCCTTGACATACGAAGATTACCTGAAGATACCCAATGAACCCGGGGTAAGGATTGAAATTTTGGACGGGGTTTTAGTCAAAGACCCATCGCCCGTTCCTAGGCACCAATTTGCCGGCTTTCGTATTGCACTGATACTGGAGAAGTACTTTGCCACTCGCGATCCCAAGGGGATATTGTTCATTGCCCCTCTGGACATCACTTTGACCGAGGTAAATGTTGTCCAGCCGGATTTGCTGTATGTATCCGGCAGCCAAAAGAGCATTATCGAAGAAAAGCGCATAAACGGCGCCCCCGAGATAGTTGTAGAAGTTCTTTCCCCTGGAAGCTTACACAAGGACAGGGTGCTGAAAATGGAAATCTACCTAAAAGCGGGCGTCGGGCATTACTGGTTGGTTGACCCCCACGAGAAAACTTTTGAGGCCTACCAGCTCAGTGGCGGCAAATATGTTCTAGTCGCAACAGGTCGCGGCACTGATACCGTGCTACATCCTGACTTTCCTGGGCTGAAGGTAAATCTAGAAGAACTATGGCAGGATTAAGATTCTGGCTTTGCGTATAATTATAGGTGCAAAATGATTGGAGGAATCAGGATGCGGGTGAGTACCACAGATCTGCAGAATGCTCTCGGTAAGTACCTGGCCCTGACAGAGACGGAAGACATCATTGTCGTCAAGAACGGAAAGAGCGTTGCCAAGCTAATCCGCCACACCGACCCGGACCATTTTCTCGTTCATGAGGAAGCAACAGGCTACAAGTCGTTTCGAAAAGTCAGCTATGAGGAATACATGGATTTGGTCAACTCGTCTGACCAGAGGTATGAGCTGATTGACGGTGAGATCTATCTTTTGGCCTCACCCAGTTTTAAACATCAGGTTATTGTTAATGAAATTGCGGTTTACTTTCATAACTTCTTTAAAGACAAACCTTGCCGCTCATTAACAGCACCCCTGGATGTGCGGCTTTTCGGTCATGCAACCAAGTTCGAGGAGGACCCCAATGTGGTTCAGCCGGATGTGGTTGTGATATGCGATGAACACAAGGTAAGCGAGGACAGCAAGTATGAGGGTATACCCACATTGATAGTGGAGGTAATGTCTCCTTCCACCAAGGGTAAGGACATGGCCACCAAACTAAATCTTTACATGAAGAGCGGTGTTTCGGAATACTGGCTTGTCAACCCAGAGGCCAAAAATATAATCCAGTATGTCTTTAAGGAGCGCAAACCTGAGAGTATGGAGATGTTTAAAGTAGGAAGTACAGTCAGGTCTCCTGTCTTTGACGGCCTGGAACTGAAGGTGGAGGATATATTCGCTGCTTAGAAGCCTTATCCATCTGAACACAAAAAAGCCTGGGCGACCAGGCTTTTCTATATTCTGGGACAAATTTTAAATAAAGACATAAAAGGAGATTGCCAGGGAATCGGGTTCAGTTCTGCCATAAGTCTGCCAGCATAAATTTAAGCCCTGCAAAGTCTGGGTGCTCAACAACATCATCATTCAGCCCTGATGCAGCCAGGATGTAAGCTCCATCCTGGAGCGCAAAGCATTCCAAGGACTTTTCTTCCGGGTCTACCAACCAGTAATGCTTCACTCCTGCTGCCTGGTAAATCTGCCATTTTAGGACCCGATCCTTGCGGCGGCTGGACTCAGATATAATTTCAACTGCCAGAGTCGGGGCGCCATTTATCCGGTTTTCTTCAATTATATTCTTCTGTGCACCGGCGACAAAGAGCAGATCGGGCTGAACGACCGTATAGTCTCCTAAGGTAACATCCAGGGGCGCAAAGAAGATCTCACCATCAGGGTGGACCTTTTTAAAATAGGAGTCGAGGAGTAGCAAAAGCTTACGCACAATCCGTTGATGAATCACCCTGGGCGACGGCTCTTTAATCAGTTGCCCGTTCAGTACTTCGTAGCGAAAGCCCTGTTCATCGGGTAGTTTTAGGTAGTCCTGATATGTATATTTTTTGGCGTCAACCTGATACACCAGAGATTTTTCTTCGAGAGCTAAGTTAGACAGAGCAGTACTCACAGCCTGCAGGCTGTACCGGTATCCTTCCTTGCCCAACTTGACATACGGTATTTTCTCAGCCTTAGTATAGCTCCAGATTGTTTCTACAGATAAATCCAGAGCTTCCGCCAACACTTCGGCCGTAATCAGGGGGCTCTTGCCACCCATACAGATCACCTCCAGGAAAACTGTATCACTCCTGCAAATAATAATCAACTAATATAAAGTAAACGTGTGTTGTTCTCTGGGGCTTCTGGACTTTAGTGGCAAATATATAGCGCTTTTAACCTCTTGTAATACATTAGACCAGCTTGCGTACACTATGTACACAATGTATACTGGAGGTGGAGGGAGTGAAAATTCTTATGGATAGTGCCATCAATGCAACTGAAGTCAGGAAAAACTGGAGCAGTTTTTTGGATGAGGTAATCCGTAAGAGGCCCAAGATTGTGAAGCGCAATCGGGATTATGTCTTGGCAATGAGTATAGAACATCTACAGGATTTGGTACAGGAGTGCAGGTTTATTGCTCATCTAGAACAGGACTCAGCTACGGGACACTGGATTGCTACGCTGCAGGGATTTGATCTAATCGCTTATTCAGAGAACAAAGAAGATGCACTTTTACAAATAGCAAACGAACTTATGGAATATGCCCATGAATATATCAATGAATTTGAGCTGTGGCATAATGCTCCCAATCGAAAACAGCACTTTCCCTATCTTGTCAAAGTAATGTTGCAAGATAATGCTCACCAGGTCAGGAATCTGATTCAATGCCCAGCTGGCGAGAATTAAAGAGATTTTGTGAGCGCGATGGCTGGGAGCTTTATAAACATACAGACCATTATTACTATCGCAAACTTATGCCTGATGGCTTCATAAAGCGAACCAAGGTCTCCATGGGCAGTGGTGAGATTCCCTCTGTGCTATGGAAAAGGATTCTGCACAAACAGCTTATGGTGTCGATGGAATACTTCAACTCGAATAAATAAAGCTCAAGAACAGCGCCTGTTTCCAGGTGCTGTTCGTTTTGGCTTTAGGCGTTGTGAGGGAATTATGTGCCAGCAAAAGAAATTAAATTTTTATTAGAAACGTGTTCCTTACGCTTGCAGGACTATCCCGGCTGAAATTGAATTATTACAAGATGGCCCAAGAAACATTCGAAACACGTGCAGTGTCTATCTATAGCGAGGTGTAGCAATGGATGATAAGCGCTTAAACCCAATAATTGAGACCAGTTACCTGACAGCCAGTAACGCCTGGCGTTATCGTATGATACTTCGTTATTTCTTTATCCAGCACGAGAGTATGCGCCATTTTATCTTACCCGGAGAAATCCACGCATATCTTCGTGATATTCCGCACTTCGCCGACTATAGCGAGGAGCAGCTCCAACAGGATTTACAGCAGCTAACTGAGTGGAAAAACATAATTGCCCGCCAGGAAACTTCCCGTGTATCTACCATCGAAGAATTCAAGAAGAAACGCTTTCGCTACCAGGCCAGCCCCTACACGATCGAGATCGAGCGGATGGTCCGCCGCTTGGAAAACCTGGGGGAATCCTTTGGCGGCTCCCTGGAGCGAACCTTATTTGATCGGCTGCTTGCAGCCCTTAACCGCTTCTTGGAAGCAGATGGCGAGATCAACAAGGAAGAGCTTAACGCACTATGGGAAGATATTTTCGATTCCTTCCGTAAGCTGACAGACAATGCCACCGATTACCTGGCTCATCTGCATAGCGAAAAGGTCGAAGAGCTGATGATGACGGAGGCCTTTTTAGCATATAAAGAGGCTTTGAGCGATTATCTGCGCAATTTTGTAACCGCCATGCAGCGGGCTTCTCTGAAAATCCAAACCACCTTAGACGCTGCCGATGATCAGTACCTTATTGATGCATGCCAGCGGCTGGCCGATTACCAGTTATCCATCCCCCGCCTGGATGGGGCTCCCGATCGCCTGGAGCTGATTGCAAAGTATCACCGCCAATGGGATAATTTGCAGGTCTGGTTTGTCGGTGGCGAGGGCCGCACCAGCGATCTATATCTCATGCAAACCGCAACCCACGAGGCGATTAGGAGAATCACCCGTTTTGCCCAGAGGTTGGGTGAGCGCCATCATAACCACAAGAGTCGGCGCAAAGATTACCAGGAGCTGGCCCGGCGCTTTGCCGCCTGTTCCGATTTGGACGCGGCCCACCGCTTGTCCGCCTGTGTATTCGGGCTGGCCAACACCCGCCATATCTATGCCCCGGTTAAGGATACCGAAGATATTTATGCTGAAGTCTGGGACCGTGCCGCGACCAAACTTACTGTGCGCCCCATGGTCAAGAACTATCGGCTCAAGACCCGGACCAATGCTGTCCGAGATAACCGGGAGCAAAAAGCGGCGATGCTGGCCGAGCACTTAGCGCAAAAGCAGACAGAGAACCAGCTACTAGATAGTTTAATTGATGACGGCCGCATCGAGTTGGAAGGACTAGGGATAATTGAACCGTATGTGCGAAAAACCCTGCTGGTCTGGATTAGCCGTTGTCTGGCTGTGCCCACCCTCACCACCAAAACAGAAACCGGCCGCAGCGTAAAACTGCACACCAAATCTGGCCGCGTTATCCTCCGAGCAACCGACGGCAACCTGGATATGCCCAACTATACACTGGAAATTACGGAGTGAAAATATGGAACAACAAATCAAACCTATAGCCGCTTTCGACGATGTTGCCCTGGAGGCCGCTTCGGATCTGCTGGAGCAGTTCTGGATATTGAGGGATAAAGAACCGGAGAAATATTTGCAGATACGCAATCGGGAACGGGCGCTAAGGACCTGGTTTATGGAGAAGACAGGTATGCGCCTGGTGGTTCACCGCTATTTTGCCAAGCTGGAGAAGATACCGGTGGTTCCATCTCCCTGGATGGGAATAGCGGAATTCCTGCACAAACGGGACTATGTACTGTTCTGTGGTCTGCTGGCCTTTTTGGAAGGCAAGGCGGTGGACGAGCAATTTTTGCTTTCCGGCCTCTGCGAAGATCTCATCAGTGATTATCCAGGCCCCGAAAGTCTGGACTGGGTGAATTACGAACACCGCAAGTCCCTGATTCGGGTGCTGCGCCATGCCACTAATTTGGGCGTCCTCCATGTGGTGGAGGGAGAGATAGAGCAGTTTGGCGCCGGCGAAGTCGAGGTCTTGTATGAGGTGCCGGTAACCGCCCGTTACTTTATGCGCTCATACCACCGGGAGCTGGCAACTATGAAAACTATGGAAGCTATCCTGGAGGCCGAATGGCCAGAGGACCAAACCATCCGCCGCCGCAATCGCATCTACCGCCGTCTGCTTCTGGAGCCGGTTATGTACAGTAGTGGCGCAAACGACCCGGATTTCCTCTATCTTCGCAATCAGCGTAACCGCATCCGGGAGGATATAGAAAACAACTTTGAACTACAGTTCGAACTCTATAACAACGCTGCCCTTTTGTCCCTGCCGGAGCGCCGGGCAAAGTTCCATCACTTTCCGGACAATCGCGCCATATCTGGTATTGCCCTGCAATTCGCCGGCCTGGCCAGGGAAATCCGGGAACAGGAAGACATCCCCCTGCAATATGACGGCAGCATCAGCCTGCCCAAGTCGGAGTTTTCCCGCTGGGTGGGCATTTGCCGCGAGCGATTCAGCCATGGCTGGTCCAAGCTTTATAGGGAAGCAGATACAAACTTGGTTGTCCGGGACTTGCTTAACCTGCTTAAGGAATGGCAGATGGCGGACCAGGACCCCGAAACAGGCATAATTTCACTGCTGCCGCTGCTGGCCCGCACCAGAGGGGAATACCCGCCGGATTATACGGGGGAGGAGAAAACAAATGACTGAGAAACTGCAATTAAACCGAGCCGGCTTGCTAAACTTCTGGTACTATGACAATGAAATATTTGAGTTCTCGGACGGCAAACTGTTGCTCCGGGGCAGCAATGGCTCAGGCAAGTCGGTTACTATGCAAAGCTTAATACCTGTACTCTTGGACGGGCGTAAAAGCCCTGACCGCCTGGATCCGTTTGGCTCTAAGGCCCGCAAAATGGAAGACTACCTGCTGGGCGAGCCGGGCGTCAGCACCATTGAAGAGCGCACCGGCTACCTGTGGCTGGAATACCTGCGCCCGGGCAGTAACCGCGCCATAACCACCGGCATCGGACTTCGGGCAAGACGGGGCAGTACCATGGACTTTTGGGGTTTTGTCATCACAGATAACCGCCGCATCGGCCTGAACTTCGAATTGCATAAGCAGGAATACGATCCCGGCGAGGGCAAAGAAGTAATGGTTCCCTTAAGTCGCCGCGAGCTCACCAACCGCCTGGAAAGCGGCGGCGCGGTGGTCCGGGGACAGCGGGAATATATGGAGCTGGTAAACCGCCATGTCTTTGGTTTCCAAGCGCTGGATTCATTCGAGGACCTGATTAAACTCTTGATTCAGCTACGCAGTCCCAAGCTATCCAAAGATTTTAAGCCGACTGTTATCTATGAAATCCTCAATGAGTCCATACCGCCGCTAGCTGACGATGAACTGCGTTCACTTACTGAAACAATCGAGAATATGGACCATATCCGCCAGCAGTTAGAGCAGCTGGAACGGGACAATAAGTCATTAAAAAAACTCTGCACTGCCTATGATAACTACAACAACTTTCTGCTGGCGGAAAAGGCCCGGGGCAGCTTGGGTGCAAGCGCCCTCAAAAAACGCATTACTGAAGAGAAAGAAAACCAGGCGCAGGCGATTGAGAGCCAGCGCCAAGAGCTGGAGCAAACCCGACACCGGCATCAGCGGCTAAAAGAGGAAGAAGAGGTGCTCAGCGCTGAACATGAGAGTCTGAAAGAACACGATGTCTTCAAGGCTGAGGAGCAGCGCCGGGACGCAGATAATCGCCGCAAGCAGCAAATAGAAACAAGGAAACAGAAGGACGGAGAGCTTACTAAGAAGGTGTCCCGGGAGGGACAACTGGAGCAAATCTTGCAAAGGAAGCAGGCCGAACAAGATGAAATCGAAGGGAAGATCGCAGACTTATTAGATAATCTAGATGAAACTGGCGAGGAGACGGCCTTCGCAGCCCATGCTGAGCTGGCCGGGGACTACCGGCGTCGCAATCAAGATTATCATTTTGGTATCTGGAAACAGGAGGTCGCCGACCACAGCAACCGACTGAGCAAACTGATTCAGGCGGCTCGTGAACTTACCCATGCTCAACAACGCCACCAACAGGCTGACCGAGAGCATGCCGACGCCAGCAGGCGCCTCGACGATAAACTCCGGGAGCAAAAGAAAATGGATGGGCAACTAGATGCGGCCAAAGAACAATATATCGAGAACTTCCATCGTTGGAGCAGTGCCACCACCGAACTGGAGATAACTGGTGCCGAGAAGCAGCTGGTAACCCAGCGCCTGGTAGATATGTTCGAAGTGCACCAAGCTGAGTCCGTATACCAGCCTGTGGTCTCTGCCCGGGAACGGCGCCAGGCCACATTTGCCGAGGCGCTGGGCAATGTTGCCGCGAACCTAAAACGAAAGCAAGCAGAAATTGAGGAGAAGGAACAGGAAATTCAGGATTGGAAGAACCAAGCCGACCCCGAACCCAGCCGCCACCCAGATACTCAGCTCGCCCGGGAGAAGCTTGAAGCCGAGAGCATACCCTGGCTGCCATTTTATGCGGCGGTGGAATTCAAGCAAGCTGTCAGCGAAGAAAAACGGGAACGGCTGGAGGCGGCGATTACCCAGGCCGGCCTGCTTGATGCCCTGATTGTTCCTGCTGAACACCTGTCCGCCCTCAAGGGGAGCGACAAGGTGATTATTCCCAATCCCCGACTGATGGAGCACACCCTTGCAGATCTGCTGGAGCCGGTGTCCGGCAATGGCGTGGAGACAGAGACAATTGCCGATGTCCTCGCCAGCATTCTGGTGGATACCAGTCAGCTGGATGCGGGCCAGATTACCATCGATTCCCAGGGTAATTACCGAATTGCCCTGATCAGCGGCCAGGCCCCCCGGGAAAAATCTTCCCGCTATATTGGCAGGGAGGCCCGTCGTCGCTATCGTCAGCAAGTGATTGCTGAGCTGACCGATCAACTGGCCGCACTCAAGCGCGATCACTTTGCGCTCACCAAGGAAAAGGATGCCCTCCACCAGCGGGAGGCGGTTCTCTGGGAAGAATACAGCGCTATGCCCTCTCTCGATGCCCTGAAAACAATCTGTTCCGACATGCTCAAGTTACGAGAACAGTTGCAGGTTCGGCGGGAAGATGCAGAGGAAAAACAAAACCGCCTAGATGAGGCCCATAAGCACCTGCTCAGTGTCCGGCGACAGCTTCAGACGCTAGCTGTTGAATTGAACCTGCCCCAGTCTGAGGAGGCTTATACCCGGGCCCACTCCCAGTTCCAGGACTATGCCCGCTGGCTAAACGAGTTGGAGTTGAACCATAACAATCTCCACCATACCATTGAACTAATTGCCAGCAGGCAACAGGAGTTGGATACCCTCCGGGAGGATGTCGATGCACTCCGGGGTGAGTTGAACGTCATTGACAGCACAATCCGCAAACTGGACATGGAAATTGAACAGGTTGACCAGCGACTTAAGGAAATGGGCGCCGACGATATCCGCCGCCGCATCCGTGAACTGAGCGACCGGCTGGAACAATTACCTGGGGAAATAGACCAGTGCTACAAAAAGACTGTTCATTTAGACAGAGATATCCAGGATGGCGCCAAAAACCTGGAGACCCTAACCGCCCGCCTTGCCGTGGCTAGCGAGATTGAGCAGTGTTGGCAGCAGCTGTTGGCCCAGGAGCTCCGCATCACTGACCGCAGCGAACAAGATCCTGAAGCCGCGGCCAAAGAGATTAATAAAGAGCTGGGGCACCTGCTACAGCAGACCGACCGGGATAAAGTCTATATCCGCCTCAACCAGACCTATTTCCAAGAGCAACAGATTCTTATCGAATACCGGCCGCTCATGAGCATACATGAGCTGGGGGCCGAACTGCCGGAGGTAGGCGATCAACAGGACTGGGCCTCCCCCTATTTATCTGCCCTTAAGCAGGTTCGATCCAGATACAATGTCGTCCTGGAATATGGCGGCCGCCACACAACTGCCCGGGCGGTCATGGAACAGATGGAAAAGGACATCGAAATCCAACAGCAGCTCCTCAGCGAAAAGGACCGGGAGCTCTACGAGGAGATAATCCTCCACAGCGTCGGCGACATTATCCGCAAGCGCATCAGCCGTGCTGAGCAGTGGGTAAAGAAAATTAACGATCTAATGGAGCAAAGGGATACCTCCAGCGGTCTTACCTTCTCCCTGCGCTGGAAACCCCGCTCCGCCGAACAGGAAGATGAGCTGGACACCAAAGAGCTGGTGGAGCTTTTGCGCAAGGACCCCAATATCCTCAAAGAGCAGGACATGCAGGATATATCCCGCCATTTCCGGGTGAAAATAGAGCGGGCCAAGGCCGAACTCTCCGAGCGGGAAAGGGGAGATACCTTCCATTCAATTGTCCGGGAACTTTTGGACTATCGGCAATGGTTTGCATTCCAACTATTTTACCGGCGGGAAAACGAACAGAAGCGAGAATTGACCGACCGGGTGTTCTTTACTTTCAGCGGCGGCGAGAAGGCCATGGCCATGTACATTCCTTTGTTCTCCGCCGCCTACTCCCGTTACCAGGAGGCCAGACCCGACGCCCCGCACATTATCTCCCTGGATGAGGCTTTTGCCGGGGTAGACGAGACCAATATCCGCGATATGTTTGACCTGGTGGAACAACTGGGCTTTAATTACATCATCAACTCCCAGAACCTGTGGGGAGACTACGATACGGCCAACAACCTGGCAATCGCAGAACTTGTTCGGCCCAAAAATGCGCCCTGGGTGACTGTAATCCGTTACCACTGGGATGGCCAGGTCCGGAGCTTGAAGACCGAATCCAGTGAAGCGGCTGTGACCAAAGACAACTGATAGCAGGGAGGTGTGGCTTATGCAGGGCAACAATCTGCTCAAAGAGGCCGTGGCTTACTTTAGCGACCCGGCCTTTGCCAGACTTATGGGCTTGATGGCCAAACGCTACCAGGGCCTGGGCCGCATCGGCGGCACGGTGAAGCTTAATAACCCCAAGCCTGAAGTCCGCCAGGCCATCGGTGGTGTGCTGGGCCGGGACCTCACGGGGCAAACTGATATTACAGTATCGCTAACTGAATTTGACCAGGCAATCCAACAGACCCGGTTTGCTGGTATTTCCCTGCTAGATATCCTTACCGCTCGGGCCGGGGGGCAGTTATTTACCAACCAAGAAAAGCATCAGCAAGTGGTCCAGCGGCGAGAAGAATTGCTCTATTCGCTAAAAGAACAGTTCAAACGCCCCAATGCCCAAGAATTTATTAATCAGCTATTAGAGCCAAATGGTAAAGTACATCCGACCATCAAGCGGGCTCTAAAACGGGACAGTTTTCAAGACGAACTACGTGCCGTGCTTGGGGCCCTGGAAAACCTGCCCCGGGACAGCAACAAAGAATTTCAGCGCCTGCCTGTCTGGGCAACCAGCATTACCGGCGACCCCCATGCCTTCGACACACAGACCAATCAAGGCAAGCTTCTGCTGGCGGCGCTGGAAAACTTGTATCACCTGGATTCAGATACTGCCCCCGAACTGTCCGGCAACAACTTACTAGAGCATTTTGGCATCGTTCCTGATGATCTGCTGAACTTTGTTACCTGTCTGGGATTAATTGGAGAGACAAAAAACGGCCCCCATCCTGTGTGGACAGAGGCCGCTAAAGTCGGCACGGTTCTTAATGTTCCCCTGCGGGAGCTCAGTGGAATAACTAAAATCTACCCGGCTGTCAGTCAACTGAAGAAGGTTTTTGTTATGGAAAACCCCGGTGTGTTCTCGGCGATAGCCGATGCCCTGGCCGACCAAACTCCGCCCATCGTCTGCATCCACGGCCAACCTCGCACAGCAGTCTGGATGCTCTTAGACCGGCTGGTTGCAGCAGATGCAGAGATTCTCTACTCCGGAGACTTCGATCCCGAGGGCATTCTCATCGCCCAGCGAATCTGCCATAGATTTCCCAATCACGCTAAGCCATGGCGCTACTCGCAGGTAGATTACCAGAAGAGCGTCTCCGCGATAACATTGTCACCTAAGCGACTGGCGCAGCTTAAACAGGTGAAAATCGAGGACTTAAAACCGCTTGCAGCAGCGGTGGCGGTAACCAAAAAAGCCGGATACCAGGAGAAGATACTCGAGAAGCTAGTTGGAGATATCAGGAGCTGCTACGGTCCTGAAGAGCAAGTTTAGTACTGTCATACGCTGCGAGAGGAAATAGCATTTTGAATAGATGTGGTGAAACAGGACGCCAGAAGCCACGTAAATTAGTCCAGGTATTCGTCAGAGTGTTCCCGAAGATACTCTTTGAGGGATTTTTGCAAAATGTATGAGAAGTTGACTCCTTCACGTTCAGCAAGATCATTTAGCCATTTGGGAATCGTGAGCGTCTTTTTGACAGATTTTATCTCCATAGATTTGCGAAATGCAGGCATCCACACATCGACCAAAGACACAAATCCGCTATCGTCTACTTCAAGGCTACTGGGCACGCTAGGTGCAGGGATGGGGTCGCCGTCTTTTTCCATACCGTATAAATGCAGCTTTAGAGCATCTTGCGCCATCCGCAATGCCTCTTCAACTGTATCCTCTTCTGTTAGGCAACCGGGCAGATCGGGAAAGGATACACTGTACCTGTTGTCCGAATCCGGCTCAAAAATAGCCGGGTATATATAACGATCTTTAGTTTTCATCTCTTCTACCTCCCTGAGGGCCCTGGAGCTATGGTGCACTATATTATTAGCGCGTGCGGATACGTGTCAATATACGTATCAATGTGCGTTTTCCTGGCGTGATGAAATAAGAGTGACTTTGGTATTGGATGGCGGCAACCTTCCTAAGACCTCAGCTTGACTGGTATAAGAAGTAGGAAATTTAGTCAATTTTGGCGAATTAAATTAATATCTAATCCCACGGCGCTTTTTGTGTGCCTGGGATTTTGTTTGTATTAGCATGGTGACTATATGAAGTGGGCTTAGGTCGCCAATTAAAACCGTAATTAAAAGATTTTGAATTCAACGATGAGCTTTACAGTAGTCAGAAAGGCTTGCTGCTGGTAAACGTCTTTTCTTTGCGAGCATATTTCTCCAAATCTGATTGCCGTGGTTTTCACTAATGAATCCGTTATTATACGCATCTATTAATATGTCTGCTGTGGTAATGTGGTTTAACTGATATTTTTCTACATACTTGGTAATGTCGCTTAAATTGTTGCTGGCGAGTATACCTCTGTGAACTTTTGCTAATGCAATTGCTGAAGCCTCACCTTTGCCAATGACTATATCCCCTGCAGGGGGTGCTATTGCCAATTGGTTATATAATTGAAATTCCTCCGTGTCGGTGAAAATCCTTTGAGTCGTAATGTGCCCATCTGCAATTAACTTGTCCACTTGCCGCTTAATATGAGGAATGCTCGGATTAGATAATTCATTGAAGACTTCCTGTGGTAAGACTATCCTTCTTGGATATAGGTTAAGCAATATCCTTTCTTCTCTTACCCATAAAAATGAGGAGATGCAATCGGTATCAAAAAAGAGTTTAGTCATAAGCCTCTTCTTCCTCAAAACCAAATACCATATCTCCCCGGAAACCGTTTAACAGGAGTTCCTCATATTTTCCAGTGGAAATTAGTCCCCTGTCCTTAAGAGTTTCTGCTAGCTTAATGTATTTCCCTTGCGTAGTGTACTGTTTATGCTCCGGTGTAGGGCGGTATAGCCTGTCATCAAAACCCAACTTGATTGCCGATGAAATTATGTTTGATTTCATCGGCTCTGCCGTTTTGCTGTCAACATACCCCTCAATTGATAGCCGCCACAAGATTGCTTGCCTGCTTACCCCAAAATGTTGCTCAATTTTCACTACGTCAGTGACAGAGAGTGTGCTCTTTCCTTTAGACTTTCCTAGACTGTTAATAAAGGCATTCAATGCTTCATAAGGGGCTAGGAAATAGGATGCAAACATATCAGCTTCTTTTTCCAAGAGATCTTTATCTCTTTCAAGGTCCTTGGAGCAAACAATGTGCATGAAGTCTTCGTGAAAGTACAGATGGCATAGTTCATGAGCCACTGTAAAACGTTGTCGCCCGTAGGTCATGCTTGAATTTATGCCGATAATTCTGTTGCGATTATCCTTAATGCATATTCCGCTGATTCTTTCGCCCATTGGATAAAAAACTAAAGTCAGGTCTTCACTGCTGTTTGCAAGGGAGAAAATATCTACTGGCGTGTAATTGTCAATGCTAAATTTTTTACGTAAGCTTATTGCATTCGAGTTGATTTCAATCTTCTCCATCATTTTCCACCCCCTCGAGCAGTTCTTCCATAAAACGCAGATTGAGAGCAATCTTATTGAGTTCAGCGATTACTTCTAAGTCTTGAGTTTCGACTGCATCAGCACGAAAGGCAGTGGGGAGGGGGGAGTAGTTACTGTTTTCGTTAATGAAATAATCAACAGGGCAGCCAAAGAGATTTGCTACCTTTTCAAGGACATCCAAACTCAATTTCCTTTCGTTTTTCTCACACTTGGAGATATAGCTCTGGTCAACCTGTAAATATTCGGCCAATTGACTTTGAGTAAATCCGCTTTTTTTACGCAACTCGGAAAACCTTTCGCCTGCCAATTCACTTTTATACACTGTCGCCACCTCCTATCATTGAGTATATCCCATCTCTGTCATAAAATAAACCTCCATAGGTAAAATTAATATGACAACCGGCTCAGGTATGGAATTGGGGCAAACAACTCCCAATTGAAATCATCACCTTCCTCGTCGGAAGTGATGATTGTGGTAAAGAAAAAGAGCCCGCAGGCTCTAATTTAGAAGCTATTAAATGTGGTTTCAATATCCTCCTGTTTTGAGTGTTCATCATGGTTAATCATCAGAATGTCGCCATTGATCAAAGCAGGAAAAGTAATTTCCCACATTGTGATTGTGCCCTTCGTCCGGGCATCCTCCAAAAGTTGCTGAGCGTCAGGGTCGTCTGTGGCTGGGTCAAATAAATAGAACTCCACATCTTCCCCATCTAGCTCAATTCCGAAGCCGTCCACTGCCCCTAACATGCTGTAGTCTTTTAATGTTTCTTCACCAACGGTAAACCCATGTTGTTCAAAATGTCCAAGTAGGTCAGCTAATGGCTCGTTATCAGTGTTCTCCTCATCGACTGGGTCTCCATTTTGCGTTCCGTTTTGATTCTGGTCACCCAGGTCGTTTGCTGGTCCCTGATCATTTGAGCCACACCCTGCAATCAACACTGCGCTGCCCAACAACACCATCAAAAGAACCGTTAAGACCTTTTTCAAACTAAAAACCTCCCTTTCACTGTCACCTTAACATAGGTCCGTGACACTCCCTGTCCTGATAAAAAACGACCAGCATCAAAAAAAGCCAGGTTATATTACCCGGGGGAACTATACGCACAAGTCTTTGAACTACTTAGTCCTAAGACCACTATTCTTGTGTTGGAGTAATCTTCGAGCTACATCTGTTCTGACCTACTATGCTCCAGAGGTAGGGATTCGGTTAATTTTAGCGAATAGATTAAATATCTAATCCCACGGCATTTTTGTTGTGCCTGGGTTTTTGTATATATAGCATTAATCCAAAATTCGCTTCAACCTACTGATGTTATCTAGGAGGCTAAATATGTGGAAACCTAAAACCGCAGAAGATCAGCTTCTCTCAAAATATATTGAGTCCGTTCCAGGCAAGTTCTACTTAGAAGTGCCCGTCGGGTTTGGCGATGGACAATCGACTTCTCGAAGAATTGATGGCGTTCTGATCCCGGGCGATTCTTGGGAGGTCTATCCGCGTGGGACCGTTTCGAATTCTGAGCAAAAAGCTGCATTTGAGGGAAAGCATATCTATATTCTGGAGGCCAAGCGAGAATTAAACAGGGGGGTAATTGGCCAGGTTCTGGTCGGACTTGATCTGATTAGTAGAGACTATAACCCTCTTTCAGTTAAAATGGTAGTAGTCTGCGGTAGGGGACAAGTTGACTTGGAGTGGGTATGCGCACGCAATAATATTGAGGTGTTTATTGGAGATTTTGAGCGAAGAACAACGACAACCGCGGCAAAAGACGGAGGAGTTAGAGACGTAAGACAGCCACCTGATTCTGCTAGACTTCGTGCGTTTCAGGCTGGTTGGACTGCAGCCGTCAATGGAAAATTGTTCGCTAGCACCCTAGAGAAGAGGACCCATGCTAATATGGGCAACATGTTTGGGTAGATATATGGAAAGCAATCCAGGGGATTCATGATTTCTACCTGGGGAAATTATTTATTGCATTCAGCTTATTTTGATGAAAGTATGTAGGATGTACATCAAAAACCTGTTAGGGAGGGTTATCATGGCAACTTCAGGATTAAGAGTCGCTTGGTTTGTTGGCGCATCGTATGGCGGAACCCAAGACCAGACCCCGCGTTTCCTTACCCAGGGAATCTGGGAAAATGGCTATGAAGATAGGTATTTGGACCTAGTCAAATCCGTTAGGCCTGGGGATCGAATTGCAATCAAATCTACATATACCCGCAAACATGACCTGCCTTTTGATAATCGGGGTCATATTGTATCGGTTATGGCTATCAAGGCGATTGGAACGGTTACAGAAAATCCCGGCGACGGCCGCCTGTTGAAGGTGGATTGGACACCTCTAGCCCCATATAAGGAATGGTACTTTTATACATACAAGCGAACAATCTGGCGTGTTGTCCCTGATAATTGGATGGCCGAGGCTTTAATTCGCTTTACCTTTGAAAATGAACCTCAGGATATCGCGCGTTTTACCCAGCAACCATTTTGGCGCGAGCGGTTTGGTGGTTTGCGGGAGAAACAACAGTTTGAATGGACACGGTTTTATCAGGCTGTTGCGGACAAACTGCTTGATTACAAGAATAAGCGGGATGAACTGGTTACTGGCATACATGAGATTGCCAACAGGATGCATGGTCTTTCCTATTTGACTGATAAGTATTCAGATGGAACGTCCCGCCCGCTGAATGATATTTGTCCGTTTACGACAATGGCCATTTTTAACCGCGGGATTACCGATGCCAACAGAATTTCTATTGCCAATGAATTGGCACGGCTCCTTGACATTGACGAATCTGTACCCGACAGTTTCGATGGGATTCCATTGGTTAACAATCAGAAGTCTTGGTTCTTTGGTTATTCCACAGCAAGGCAACCAGACGATATCGACAAGCTTTGGAATATTTTCGAGGCGGCGCTACACTTTGCCGATTCCGATGATGAAAATTTGCGCTCCCGGTTTATCCAGGCCTATAACGAGGCCACCCACGTAGTTGGGGTGGGGTGGAATTTAACCATGGGCCTGTATTGGATACGGCCGTGGAGCTATCCAACGCTTGAAGGACAATCACGTAACTACATTATTAAGAAGTTGGGTATTCAGATCGCCGTCAATGGACCCGGAGGTCGCTGTAATGCCGATGATTATCTGGAGATTATGGAAACCCTGGAGGCCCGGTTCCGTGAGGAGACTTACCCTGTTCACTCGTTCCCAGAACTATCGCTGTCGGCATGGCTGTATAAGGATGGCGATACCGTTGTTAAACCTCCTGGACCGACTGAAAACGATAATGATGATAATGCCGATGCGGATGACGATGCAGCATACCCCGTGGCACCTATCGAGTCGTATTCCCTCGATGACATTCTGACGGATGGTAGCTTCTTGGAACGTTCGCAACTGGAAAAGATACTCGAACGTCTTCGTACCAAGAAAAACCTCATTCTGCAAGGACCGCCAGGGACAGGCAAGACATGGCTTGCCAAACGCCTGGCCTTCGCCCTGATGGGGCAACTGAATGAGAGTAAACTGCGAGCGTTGCAGTTCCACCCGAATTTGTCCTATGAAGATTTTGTGCGGGGGTGGCGCCCCAGTGGGGATGGTAAGCTCACCTTGGTTGACGGTCCATTCCTGGAAACAATCAGCGCCGCTCAAAAAGATCCAGGCTCTAGATATGTAATTGTAATAGAAGAAATAAACCGGGGAAATCCTGCTCAAATATTTGGCGAGATGCTTACGCTTCTTGAAGCGGACAAGCGAACCCCCTCCGAGGCCCTGGAGTTGAGCTACAGCCGCAATTCAGACAAGGTGTATATACCAGACAACTTATATGTAATCGGCACCATGAATATTGCGGATCGCTCCCTTGCTTTGGTTGACTACGCGCTCCGGAGACGGTTTGCGTTTATTGATTTGGAACCAACCTTTGGCAAGCCCTGGCAAGACTATGTTCATGACAAATTTGGTTTCGACCTGGATGTTCTTCAGGAGATTGAAAGGCGAATCCGCAGTCTAAATGAAGAGATCGCCTCAGATGCCAGTTTGGGCGCTCAATTTCGTTTGGGTCACAGCTATATAACCCCAGCTATCGGTACCACTATCCAGGATGCCCGGGAATGGTTCCGTCAGGTAGTGGAAACGGAAATCGTCCCTCTCCTCGAAGAATATTGGTTTGACTCATTGGACAAAGCACAAAAAGCCAAGGCACGCCTACTGGACGGATTTTAATGTTGACACACAGCCAGGACAAAAATGAATCCGGCCTGGTTGGCCGGATTCCAGTTCGCAATCTTTGGTTGCTGATGTTGTATGCGTCCCATCTTTACCGTGATGTTTCCACCTCTAGGACTGCTGTTGAGGACAACCCTGATGACATTCCCGATTTGGTGGCGGAAATATTAACCCGTTCAGTTGAACGTCGGCTTAGGCGTAATTTATGCTTTGGCTACAGATCAAAGACAGATGTTCTCAGCCGCGTTCGGGGGCGGGTAGACCTTTTGGCAACTGAACGCAAGCAATTGCTGAATCGGGGCAAAGTGGCCTGTCGGTACGAGGAGCTTACTGTCGACACACCGCGCAATCGCTATGTTCGGGCTGCTTTGCTGCAGTTGATGAAGATTGTTCGCCGTAAGGACTTGGCGCACCGCTGTCGCTCTCTTGCAGGGAGTTTGGGCCAATTGGGGGTTGCCGGCGAGAAACCCGCCAGGGCACAAATGTCCGCTAATCGTTTTGGTCGGCATGACTTGGAGGACCAGCAAATGGTGGTGGCTGCCCGCCTCGCCTTCGATTTGGCTCTGCCTACAGAAGAAAAAGGCGCAATGCACCTACCTGTGCCGGAGCGTGAAATCGCCTGGGTTCGCAAGCTCTTCGAAAAGGCTGTAGCCGGGTTTTATGATGTTGTTCTTGCTCACACAGGTTGGCGGGTAGAAGCAGGGAAGACTATGGATTGGCTTATCGAGAGTAAGACAGCAGGGATGGACAGTATCCTGCCATCGATGCGCACCGATATAATCCTGGAGCATGTCCAAAAGGGGCGCCGGATTATTATTGACACCAAGTTTAACTCGATAGTGACCCGAGGCTTGTATAGAGACCAAACCTTGCGGAGCGGGCATATCTACCAGATATATGCATATCTACGATCCCAGGTTGGGTGTGGTGACCCGCTGGCAGATAGCGCTTCCGGGCTATTGCTCCATCCTTCGGTTGGGGAGATGATGGATGAGACTGTGGTAATACAGGGGCATGAGATTAGGGTTGCAACGGTCGATCTTGCAGCGGAGGCTTCAGAAATCCGCAAGCAGCTGCTGAATGTGGCAGGCTTAGCGGGAACCACTGATTAAGAGCGTCTGCTTAATAGCTATTGACTGGAGGGGCGGCTCGCCCGTCTTTTCCAGACTGATATGATTTTTTAGCTCTAGGGAGGAGGGTATCATGCAACTTGATAGACTCCGGGCCGCTATTTTGGCAATTAAGGCAGCCCAGCCAGATGAGACCTATCAGCTATCCTTAAAAGAGAAGATTGCTCGGATTCGGCTGGCCTTTAAAAGAGATTGGTATGATCACCACGCTGCTGAAGCCAGGCAGCTGGCCAGCATCTTGAAAAAAGGATACCCAACGCCTGTGCTGACTGTGTGTGGCCATGGCACGCAAGAAATTCGGTTTACTAGTTATTTAGCCTACTTTCTCAATCCCCACAGCGGTCATGGGCTGAGCAATAGAGTGTTGAACTTCGTTTTGGGTGAATATGTCCCCGAATTATTAGATTTGCCCACCGAAAAAATCCGTGTTAATTCTGAGGTCTGGATCGGCAAAGCACAGGTAAACAAGGTTACAAGGAACTGCATATGCGATATTTGTGTCAATACCGATAATCTCGCAGTGTTCATTGAAAACAAAATAACCAGCGGCCAGGGAATCGTAAAGGGGGCTGGAAGACAACTCGAATTGTACAATCTTGCTATCGAAAACAACCAAGAATTTTCCGGCAAGAAAATCCTAAAGATTTATCTAACTCCCACCGGAAAATTGCCAATAGGAGTCAATGACTGGGAGCCAATGTCCTATGCTGAAGTGGTAACCCGGTCAGCAAACTTGCTGGGAGATCCTGAGTTATCCGATGTTGCCAAGGAAAACTTGCGTAGATTTTTGGTGGATTTGAGTCTGGGGCCCAACGAAGAATCGGATGAGCTGCTAGACAGTGTTTACAGTCTTACTAGAGATGCCTTGGGAGATTTTAACCTTAGTGCAGTTTCTCGCTATCTGAAGATGGTAAACGATAACAGAATGTTGATAAACATATTATTGGAGGGGCTGCGATGAACAATCTTTCTGAAGCCGGAAGATTATATTTGGCCGATTATGCAATTCTAAAAGAAGCCCAGGATGATGTGCATAGTTACTTAGAGACGGTAATTGATCATGTCTATGAGGCACTAAAGGAAGCCAAAGAGCAGTTTAATCCTACTTCGCCTTTGGCATGGGGAATATGGCGTAATTCGGATAAAACTAAAATAAATATCGATCTTGTGTCCAAGAAAGAACAGTTTCCGTTTATTAATAAACTGAATTTCACTATCCGCTATAGAGACATCCGCTTGGACAAATACCTTAAGCGGCCCGACACTGTGGGTGTTTCAATGTGGTCAACCAATGGTTTTCTCAGTAACATCAAGAAACTCTCGACGGATAGATTTAATGGTATGGAAGCCCTGGCTAAGGAGAATGGCATTGATTTGGATTTCACTCGTAAGTATAACTTCAAGGAAATAATTGAGTTAGACCTTAACGATGCCAGTAAGTCAGCAGACAACATTGTTGAATCTCTGCAGGACAAATGGCACGCGTTAAACGAGGTTGTTGAGTTGTTGGCGAAAAATGAGTAGCCCTCGTTCACGGTCTTTTCTGCTCTCATACGCAGCAAAAAAGTGCCCTTTAGGCCCATTGCTAGGTTATCCATTGTCGTATTTCAATTTTGGGGTAGAAGATAGCTGGCCAGCTCAGACTCTATGTAAACACATCACACATAAACATTAGTTAGGAGTGGTGGATAGTGGTTATCGATATTTATTTAGTACAGGTGGAGGGATTAAAGTATGATGAACAATAATGTTAGGTATCAGCAATCAATACTAGCAGAATTTATTGCATTAAAAGATAGAGTTAGGTTCTTTATTGGGAACAGCCATTGGGTGTTTTTGCTGAGCCATATAGCCCATAAGTTGACGGTATTGCCTGTCCAACAACTGCTAGGTATAATGACCTTATCTTATGAAAGGAAAGGACGCCCCGTTAGCGTGCTACCCATTACAGCAGCACCAGGGCGTCCCAACTCAAAAACCATGGTCATTATAT